>JAISQZ010000021.1 GCA_031273905.1 Oscillospiraceae bacterium
GTCGTAGCCGCTGCCGTCCTCCAGCTCCACACTGATGCGCACAGTGCCGCTGATCACGTGGGCGCAGGTGACCACATAAGTGTAGGTTTTTGTGCTATCCTCATGGATGATCACGCCGCTGCCCTCGCCCACAGCGGAATCGCCGCGCCCGCTATAAACCAGCACCGCCACATTGGAGGTGCGCATGGCCTCGTGGATGGCAACCGGCGTCAGCGCACCCGGCGCGGCGGCAACGTCGCTCACCTTGGGCGCCGCCGCAGTGGTCAGCTCGGAATCATCCGTGAAGCCTGTCAGCTTGTTGTTTCCGTCCGCCCGGTAGTTGCGGTAAATCTGCCAGCCCGCAATCCCGGCGACCAGCAGCAGCAAGCACAAAAAGATTGTGAAAATCACCAGCCCGTGTTTTTTGCGCCTGGGCGGCTGGATTGCCTGCTGCGGCTGCGCATACGGGCTATATGGCTGCGGCTGCTGAAACGCCTGCTGCGGATAGGGCTGCTCGTAAGAAGGCTGCGGCGGCTCATAGGACTGCGGCGGCTCATAGGACTGCGGCGGCGGATAGACCTGCTCGCCCGCTTGCGTCGTCGGCGCTGGCGCTTCCGTCGGCGACGGCTGTGCGTTCTCATCCTCTGGGAAAAGCTGTGCGTTCTCATCCTCTGGGAAAAGCGGTTGTGTAGGGTTGTATTCGTCCATGGGATTCGTCCTTTCGTTCTTGTATGCCCTTATACTATCCGCAATAAAACGATAGCCAATTTTTCCGGCTGGTTTTCCGTTTCGCGCTGTTGTCCGCCTTGCGCAACAAAAAACCATCTCAAAAATCTTGTCTATAGTCTCACAGCGGAATGGTATTAGTATAGCACGCTTTTATGAAAAACGCATGACAGCGCAATGAGAATCGGCAAAAAACAGAGAAGCGCTTTTGTTTTTCAGGGCTGCTGTGCCGTTGTGGACGACCCGGTGGTCGTTGCGGTTGGCTCCGTGGTCTGCGTGGAAGCTTCCGTCTCCTCCTCCGTCTCCGGTTCGGTCGCGTCGGTTGGCTGCTGCGGCCACCACCAGGGGTAGCTTTTGGCGGTGGTATCGGGCGTTTCCGTGCTGGCCTCGCTGGTCACGCTGCCGGCTTCGGTGCTGCTGCTGACCACAGAGGACGGCGGCGCGGTTGTTTTGCTGCCCGAACCGCCTGCGGAACCGCCGCCGCTTTGCCGGGCCGCATCCCGGAACAGCTGCGCCAGGTAATCGCTGCGCTGCTCTTCGTCCACAATAAAGGCGATGTTGGAAACGCCGTAAAGCTGCAATTGCAGGTCATGTGCCGCGCGGGGGTAATCCACCACCCACACAAATTTGCCGCGGATATAAGTGGAAACGCCGGTTGCGTTTTCGCTTTCCAGCGTGGGGGAGTTGTTTTGGATCACCGGGAACTTCAGCCAGCCCTGCGAAATGGCGGAGGTGGCGATGCTGGTGATCTCCATCTTGGTCAGGTTTGTCACAACGTAGCCCAGGGTCTGATCCAGGGCGTTGTTGATTTGCCCGCTGGTGGCGTTGCGGGCGCTTTGCAGGATCGCCAGGATCACCTTGCGCTGACGCGCGGTGCGGTTGATGTCGCTATCCAGGTGCCGGATGCGGCTGTAGACCAGCGCCTGCGCCCCGGTGAGGGTGACGCCGCTGCCGGCGGGGAATTTGCGCTTCATCGAAGGGGCGGTGCGGTTGATATAGCTTGCCTCGGCTTGCGGCACATCCACCTTCACGCCGCCCAGCGCGTCAATCAGCTTGGGGAAGGACTGAAAATCCACGCTGACATAGGCATCGATTTCGATTTTATAATTGGCCTCCAGCGTTTCAATCAGCGTCGCCGGACCGCCCAGGGAATAGGCGGAATTGACTTTATCCAGCATGACGCGCGGATTTTTGGCGCTTTTGCGCAGGTCAATGTAGCTGTAGCTGTCGCGGAAAAAGGAGGTGACGGTAATGACCTTCTTTTTTTTGTTGACGGAAACCAGCAGCATCGCGTCCGAACGCCCGCCGACAGCCTTGCCGTTTTTGGTATCCACCCCGCAAAGCAGCACGTTGAGGACGTTTTTGTCGGAAAGCTTCTTGATATCGTTGGTCGCCCAAAGCGTGAGGTATTCATCCAGGGAGGAAGCGTTCACATTGTCGTAGCCCACCTCCAGCCCCGTAACCTCGTCCTCGTCCGGTACGGTTTCGTCCGGAAAAAAGAAGCCGTCGTTCTGGGTGATTTTTTGAAGCTTCGGATAGACATAGACCACCGCCGCCGTGCCCGCAACGGCAGCCACAAGCACCAGCGCAAGGATCACGGTGCGCAGACGCCTACGCACCGCCGCTTTTGCAAGCGGCACCTTTTCCCGCAATTTTTCTTTTTTTGTTTTTTCTTTTTTCAATTCAAACACTTCTCCGTCTTTTAATTCAACGCATCTCCCGCCCATTGCGCAGCCGGTCAAAAGAAAGTGAACCATCCGTCCCTCTGCGCCGTTTGCGCGTCCGTGCTTTCCTCCTGCCCCGGCGGAGCCGCGCTTTCCTCCTGGCTGAACTGGCTGCTCCAGTTTGCGGCGCTCTCCTCCGGCTGTGCGCTTTCCGCCGCCGCGCCTGTTGTGTAGGATTCGCTCTGTGTTTTTGAGCCGCGATCCGCAGCACCCTGGAAAAGCCCGTCAATATAGGCGTCACGGTCGCCGTCGGCTTCCACGTCAATGTTGCTTTCGCCATAAAGCACCAACTGCACCTGCCGCGCCGCCAGGGGATAATCCACCACCCAAACCGCCATACCGCGGATGGTGGAGCCGATGGCGCTGCGCTCTTCCCCTTCCAGAACGGGGGAATGCAGCTTCGTCATGCCGTAATTCACCCAGGCGGTGGCGCTTGGAACGTAGCGCAGGATCTCCGCGCGGGAAAAATTCGTTTTCACATAGGGCAGGGTTTGATCAAGCGCGTGATAGAGCTGACCCAGGGAAGCGTCCTTTGCGCTGCGGATGATGCTTTCGATCACTCGCTGCTGACGGTCGGTGCGGTTCTGGTCGCTGTCAAGCTTGCGGATACGGCTGAACACCAGCGCCTGCCGCCCGTTGAGCAGCACGTCCTCGCCGGAAGGGAAGCTTCGCTTCATGGAAGGCGCGGTGCGGTTGATGTAGCTTGCCTCCTGCTCGGTCACATCCACGCGCACGCCGCCCAGGGCGTCAATCAGATTGGAAAAAGAGGCAAAATCTACGCTGACGTATTTATCCACCCGGATCTTATAAAGATTTGTGATCGCCTGCATCATCCCGGCGGGTCCGCCGTAGTGATAGGCGGAATTGATGCGGTGATAGCTTTCTGTGCCGTTGACGTTCATATAGCAGTAGCTGTCGCGCAAAAGCGAAAGCAGGGTGATGCTGCGCAGCTTTTTGTTGATCGAAACAAGCATCATCGTATCCGAACGCCCGGCGCCCACCTGCCCCTCATTGTTGTCAATCCCCAGCAGGAGCACATTGAGCACATCCTTGCTGTAGCGGATCTGCTCCTCCCCGCCGTTATACCACCACTGCCGCAGAAAGGTGTGCAGATCGGTGGCATCCGTGATATCATACACGGAAGGAAAATCAGGATCCGGCGCTTCCTCCGGCGCGGAAACCGCCTGCCCCGCCGGATCCGTACCGGGATCCGTCCGCAAACCGGAAAGCAAATCGTGATAGACATAAAACGCGGCAAAGGCCACGGCAAGCAGCGCCGCAAGCCCCAGCGCACTGAAGAAAACAGCGCGTCTGCGGTTGCGCCGCTTGCGGTCGCGGCGCGGCGCTTCGCCGGAAAAGGGCTGTTGAAAGGTCATTTCCGGCGGGGTAATACGCCGCCCGGAGGAGTTAGAGCGATTCATCCGAAGTAAATCCAATCCATCGTAATAATACACACGCTTTAGTATAGCACACTTTTTTATTTTTCTCAAGGGGGAGAGGACATTTTCGCAAATTTTCCCGCAAATTCGACAAATAAAATTGCTGTTTCGGATACGCCGGCACTGTTTGGGGCGCATCTCAGAGCCGCACGCTGACGCCGCGCCCGCGCAGATATTCCTTGACCTCGGCCACAGAGCGCTCCCCAAAATGAAAGAGGGAAGCCGCAAGCACCGCATCCGCTTTGCCCAGGGTAAAGGCATCATAAAAATGCGCCAGCGCACCCGCCCCGCCGGAGGCGATCACCGGCACGCCGACGCTTTCGCTCACTGCGCGGGTCAGCTCCAGATCATAGCCGGTTTTTTGCCCGTCGCAATCCATGCTCGTCAGCAGGATCTCGCCCGCGCCCAGCGCCGCCGCCTTCTTTGCCCAGGCGACTGCGTCAAGATCCGTGGGGAGCCTGCCGCCATTGAGATAGACCTCCCAACCGCCTGTTTTCCGGCGTTTGGCGTCAATCGCGCAGACCACGCATTGGCTGCCGAATTTATACGCGGCCTCGCTGAGGAGCGCAGGGCGGCGCACGGCGGCGGAATTGACTGAGATCTTGTCCGCACCCGCCAGCAGCAGCTGCCCAAAATCTTCCGTGGAGCGGATGCCGCCGCCTACGGTGAAGGGGATGAAAATGGAATTTGCCACCTGCTCCACGATGCGCAGCATGGTGCCGCGCCCCTCGTGCGTTGCGGTGATGTCCAGCAGCGTCAGTTCGTCCGCGCCCGCCTTGTCGTAAGCGGCGGCGCATTCCACCGGGTCGCCCGCGTCGCGCAGCCGCACGAAGCTTGTGCCCTTCACCACGCGCCCGTTTTTGACATCTAGGCAGGGGATTAAGCGTTTTGCGTACATACGCGCCTCCTTTTTAGATGTTGCCTTGTTGCGGGAAAACGCTTCCTTACTTCGCCAAGCGGGCAAAATTGCGCAGCATACGCAGCCCGACCTCGCCGCTTTTTTCCGGATGAAACTGCGTTGCGGTCAGCAGACCGTTGCAGACCGCGGCGTCGATTTCCGCACCATAGTCCGTTTTGGCCGCCACCTGCGCGGGAATATCCGCCTTTACATAATAAGAATGCACGAAAT
>JAISQZ010000097.1 GCA_031273905.1 Oscillospiraceae bacterium
CTGCTGCCCCGGCGCAGAGCTTCATAACGAAGCGGGCTGCCGGGCGTTCCTGCAAGCGATTGGCGGCAATGGCGCCGCAGTCATGTGGGATGGATTTTAATGCGATCCCGCAATAAAAATGCAAGCAATTGGCAATGGGCGGGAAAATTAACAATTTGGAGGAATTGATTTGTACATTCTGGTCATCAATGCGGGGAGCTCGTCACTCAAATATCAGTTGATCGATATGACTACGGAAGCGGTGCTTGCCAAGGGCGGCTGCGAGCGCATCGGCTTGGACGGAAGCAAGCTGGAGGGCAGCGCCAATGGCGGTGAAAAATTCAGCGTGCAAGCGGCGATGCCCAATCACACGGAAGCCTTTTTGCAGGTAAAAAAAGCGCTTACCGAGGGCGAAAACAAGGTCATTGACGATCTTGCCGAAATTCAGGCGGTCGGGCACCGCGTGGTGCAGGGCGGACCCAATTTGCAGCAAAGTGTGCGTGTGGCGCCGGAGATCCTGGCGGAGCTGGAGCGCATTTCGGATCTTGCGCCGCTGCACAACCCTGCGCACATCCAGGGCATCCGCGCCTGCCTTGCCGTGTTTGGCAGCGAGCTGCCGCAGGTGCTGGTCTTTGATACCGCCTTCCACTCCACAATGCCGCCGGAGGCATACATATTCCCGTTGCCTTATGAATACTATGAGAAGTACCAACTGCGCCGCTATGGCTTCCATGGCACCTCACACAAATTTGTCAGCCAGCGCTGCGCCGAGGTGGTGGGCAAGGCGCTTGGCGATCTGAAGGTCATCACCTGCCATCTGGGCAACGGCTCCTCCATCACGGCGGTGAAGCACGGCAGGGTGATTGATACCAGCATGGGTCTTACCCCGCTTGACGGTCTCCTGATGGGAACCCGCTGCGGCGCGGTGGATCCGTCGGCGATCCTTTACCTGATGCGTAAGGAGGGCTGGAGCGCGGAAGAAACCAACGATATCCTCAACAAAAAATCCGGTGCGCTGGGTGTTTCCGGCATTTCCAGCGACGACCGCGACCTGAAGGCCGCCGCCGCAGAGGGGAACGTGCGCGCCGCCTTGGCGCGGAAAATCCAGCGCTACCAGGTGCGTAAAATCATCGGCAGCTATGCCGCCGCCATGGATGGTGTGGATGCCATTGTGTTCACCGGCGGGATCGGCGAGAACACCGTCGATCTGCGTGCCGGGATCTGTGAAAACCTCAGCTATTTGGGCGTGATCTTTGATCCGGCGGCGAACGAGCGCTGCGTCCGCGGCAAGGAAGGGGCAATCTCCGCGCCGGATTCCAGGGTGCGGGTGCTTGTGCTGCCTACCAACGAGGAACTGCTGATTGCGCGGGAAACGAAGGAGCTGGTGTGAATCATGCTGCCTGCGCTTTTTCCGCCGCACAAGGCCGCGATATTCGATTTGGACGGCACACTGCTGGAATCCATGTGGGTATGGCAGAGGGTTGACCTTGATTTTTTTGCCGCACGCGGCTTGCGGCCGCCGGAGGATTATGCCGAAACGATCCATTCCATGACCTTTCGCGAAGTAGCGCTCTATACGGTGGAACGCTTCGCCCTGCCAGAAAGCCCGGAGGAAGTGATGCGGGAATGGAATGAGAGGAGCTTGCGCTTTTACCGCGATGAGGTAAAGCTCAAGCCCGGCGCACGGGAATACCTGGAGGCGCTGCGCGCGAAACGTGTAAAGCTGGCCGTTGCAACAAATCTGACCACGCATATGCTGGAAACTGTGCTGCAAAGCAATGGCGTATTTCATCTTTTTGATGCGCTCAGTTCCGCCGACGAGGTGAGCCGCGGCAAGCGCTTTCCGGATATTTATCTTCTGACAGCGCGGAAGCTTGGGATTGCGCCCTGCGATTGCGTTGCCTTTGACGACGTTGCGGCGGCGCTGCTGGGTATCCGTGCGGCGGGCATGACCGCCTGCGCGGTACTGGAACCCGCTTCCCGCCAGGATTGGGACGAAATGCGGCGGCTTGCGCCCTATGCGGTCACGGGATTTGCGGAATAAATTCTGCACAGAGGGGGGCTTGCATTTGAAAAAGCTGCTTTGCGCCCTGTTTTTGCTGTTATTTCTTGTTTGCTCCGGCTGTGGATTTTCTTCCGCACCGGGGCAATCTAATTCTGAAAAAAGGAAAGAGGCCGCGCCGCCTGCTGCGGAGATCCGTGCCGTTTGGCTGAGCTATTTTGAATTGACCCAGCCTCAGGGCACAACGGAGGAAGACTTCCGCGCACGTTACGAGGAAGTGTTTGCACGGATTGCGGCGCTTGGGTTGAACACGGTTTTTGTGCATGTGCGCCCCTTCGCGGATGCTGTCTATCCTTCCAAGCTGTTCCCTTGGTCTGCGATTTTGACAGGAACGCAAGGGGCGGATCCCGGCTATGACCCTTTGGGTATTCTGCTGGAATTGGGAAAAACGCACGGGCTTGCCCTTCACGCCTGGATCAACCCCTTCCGCGCGAGCAAAAACAGCGCACTTGCGGCGCTTGCGGCGGATCATCCCATTCTCGCGCACATCAACGCAAAGGACGGCTGGGTACGGGAGATTGACGGCAGATATTATTGGAATCCCGCGCTGCCGGAGGTGCACGCCATCATTTATGCCGGCGTGCGGGAAGTGCTGGAACGTTACCCAGCCCTTGCCGGGATTCATATTGACGATTATTTTTATCCTTCGCAGGCTCCGGAAATCGATAGGGCGCAGTATGACGCCTATGCGCAATCGGGCGGTGCGCTTGCGCTTGGCGATTGGCGGCGTGCGCTGATGAGCGAATTTGTTGCGGGGCTTTACCGCACGGTGAAGCGCACAAGACCGGAGGCGATTCTCAGTGTCAGCCCTTCCTCCAACATAAAAAAAGATTTTGACAGCATGTTTGCTGATGTGGAGCGCTGGCTTGGAGAGCCCGGCTTTGCGGACTGGATGATTCCGCAGGTCTATTTTGGTTTTGCGCACGAAAGCCATCCCTTCCGGGAAACGGCGGAGGAATGGGCCGCGCTGAAAAGAAGTGGAGCAGTTCGGCTTCTCTTTGGTCTGGCGGCGTATAAAACGGGCGCGGAGGATGCCTATGCCGGCAGCGGATATGCGGAATGGCGGGAACACAGCGATATATTAGCGCGTCAGTTGCGGCATATCCGCACACTGGAAGGATATAGCGGATTTGCGCTTTATTCTTACCAAGGCGTGCTTGGGGACGGATTATCCCCAATCGCGCTAAAAGAGAAGGAAAATCTGCAAAAACTGGTAGTCTGAGCAAATAATGAAGAAAAATCACGTTGGTTTTATTGCGCCGCACTAGCTGCTTTGTTCTCCAAGCGCCGTTTGAAGGTTTTTCGCGTTTTGTCCCATTAATTCCAAATAAGTCACGCCGCGTTCAAAATCCGCCTTGGAAATGTTGTGGCA
>JAISQZ010000183.1 GCA_031273905.1 Oscillospiraceae bacterium
ATGGATTTATGCATTCTGCCGTGGACGTCCATGGCGATATCCATGTCGTAGCCCACCGCCTCGCGCATCGCCGCAACCCGGGCGGAAACGCGGTCGATGTGTTTGTAGCTGTCGATCCAGCCCATTTCACTCACGGCGTTCATTTTGATGGCGGTATAGCCCTGCGCCTGACACTCTTTGATGGAACGCGCGGCGTTTTCCGGAGTATCTCCGTCCGCGCCGCAATAGATGCGGATTTTGTCGCGCACCGCGCCGCCCAAAAATTCATAGGCCGGCATGTTATAAAACTTGCCCTTGATGTCCCACAGCGCCTGTTCAATGCCGGAAAGCGCGGAACTGAGCACCCCGCCGCCGCGATAGAAGCCGCCACGGTAAAGCACCTGCCAGAGGTCTTCAATATCACCGGCGCTGCGCCCGATGAAAAGGGGCGAAAGCTCCCTGACGCAGGCCTCCACCGCGTCCGAATGCCCTTCAAGGATCGGCTCTCCCCAGCCGACAAGTCCGCTTTCAGTGGTCAGCTTGAGGAAAAGCCAGCGCGGGGCAACCTGAAACAATTCAACGGTGCGGATTTTCATAACAGCAGCTCCTTTGGTTTGTAATGTAAATTCACGCGCAAAAGCGCGGCTTCCGGCTCTCATTTTTCCTGTTTTGCTTGCCCCTTGCTTCGGGAAAATCGAATCGCTCCGTTTTTGAGCGGATTTTGTATCAAATTTGCAAGCATGACTGCCGTGCATATCGCCAATCGCTTTACTATGGTATGATAGCACAGTTGCACAGAAAAAGCAATGAAAAATGCGTTTTTTTCACGTCCCAAATGATACGCAAAAATAAATGGCGCTGCCCTTCCTTAAAAACAGCACTTGAAAATCCTCCTCCCTTCTGCTATAATGAGGAAAGCTTGAAACAATCAATAATAGGGGTGGTTTTATGGAACGCAACGCTTCATTTTCGCGCAAGGTTTCGGTAATCGTCCCCGTCTATAACGTTGAAAAATATCTGGCGGGCTGCTTGGATTCCTTGGCGCAGCAGACAATGCCCAAAGATGAAATGGAAGTCCTTCTGATCAACGACGGCTCCACCGACGGCAGCGCCGCTGTCTGCGAAAGCTATGCCGTGCGCTATGAGTGGATCCGGTTTTCGAACCGGCAAAACGAAGGCGTTTCCGCCACGCGCAACTACGGGCTGCGCAGCGCCGCAGGGAAATTTATCTTCTTTCTGGATTCGGATGATACGCTTTCCGCAAATACCCTGCAAGGGGTCTGTGATTTTTTTGAAGCGCATTACGATATGGTTGACTTGGTCACCTATTCCCTTATTTACCGCTATCAAAACGGCAGGGAAAGCTCCCATCAGCGTTACGGCATCCTGACGCACGACCAGGTATACGACATTGAAAAATACCCGGATATCGCCCAAACGACGATGAACATCTGCGTCAAGAATGTGCCCGACCCGGAGCGGATCTATTTCAATACGTCGCTGAAAATGGCGGAGGATCAAACCTTCATCATGGATTGGGTCATGCGCAAGCGCAGGCTTGGCTTTGTGAGCGCCCCAACCTACTATTATTACCGCCACGACGCATCGGCATCCTCCACCGGAAACCATCCCAGCCGTTGCTTCGGCAGCTACACCGCCGTGCTGGACCGCTTCCTCACCGCCTTTGCGGATAGAGACGGTCACCCTTCCCGTTACGCCCAAGGCGTGGTGCTATACAACCTGAATTGGCGCATCCAGGCAAATCAGCTGGTTTCGATGGATGCCCCCGCGCATGAGCTGGAATTGCAATGGGAGACCATCCGGCAACTGGTGCGCCGCCTGGATGATGACGTCATCACCGAAAGCGTCTACCCCTCAGCGCAGGTGCGGCTGTTTTTGGGCAGACTCAAAGAAAAGGATTTTCATATGCTGCAAGGCGGCGGTTGGTGTGCCGTCTATGCGGACGGTCGGCTTTGGTCGGCGGAAAACCGCGTGCGCCTGGTGATTACCCGCATTATCGTGCGCGGTGACCGTCTGCGCCTGATCGGCTTTCTGGAAAGCATACACGGCAACATCACCCGAATGCGGCTGTTCGTTACAGACAAAAATCCTCTGCCGCGGGAGGTTGCCTTTATGACGCAGGGCAAGGGCAAACCCAAAAACCCCACGGAGATTCAATTTTATGCGCCCGTCGATGTGCAAGTGGATTTGGCGGAGGAAACCAATATCTGTTTCCGCACGGAAATCAACGATATGCCCTTCCCGACGAAGTGCTTTTATCGCCCTGCCCCCGATCTGACAGCGGGCAAGCTCTCCGTTTTCAGGAACCGCCGCCTTCTGCACTACGACCCCATAGCCGACGTCCTCACTGTACGAATGAAAACACCGGAAACAGCGGCGGAGGCTTGGACTAAAAACCAGCGCAGCGTGCAAAAGCGTTCCAAGCAAGCGGCGCAATACCGCGCACTTGCCGCGCGTCTGCCGAAGGGCGCAATCTGGCTTTACAGCGACCGCTTGGACGGCGCGGACAACGCCTGCCATCAGTTTTGTCACGATGTGCGCAAACGTGACGGCGTGCGGCGGTATTATGTGACGCAGGAACCGCACAAGCTGACCGGGCTGCGCTGGCGGGAACGGCGGCATGTTCTGCGCTTCGGCGGCTTGCGGCATAAGCTGCTCTATTTGCGCTGCAGCAAGATTTTAACCTCCTTCAGTTCCCCGAGCATGTTTTGCCCCTTCGGCAGCGCACGCAGCCTTTATGAAGACATAACAGACTGCGAAGTGATCTATTTGCAGCACGGCATATTGCACGCCTGGCTTCCCACCCTTTATAACCGTGACAAGATCGCCTGTGACCGCATTGTGATTTCCACAGAATTCGAGCGGAAAAATTTTGTGGAAAACTATTATTATCGCCCGGAGGATCTCCTGTTTACAGGAATGGCGCGTTACGACACCATGCGCCCACAGGTTGCCCCTCAGCGGCGCATTCTTCTGGCGCCCTCCTGGCGCAAGAACCTCATCGGGGAATTGGTGGATAACCAGCGCGCCGTCAACGAAGCTGTGTTCTTATCCTCTGATTATTACAAGCAATGGCAAGCCTTCCTCTGTTCGCCGCGACTGGCGGCGTTTTTGGAACGTTATGATTACACGGCAGAATTTCAAAGTCATCCGATTTTTCGCGCATATGACCATCTCTTTGAGTTGGCAAGCCCCCGTGTGCGCATTTGCACGCCGA
>JAISQZ010000190.1 GCA_031273905.1 Oscillospiraceae bacterium
CAGTAACAATATACAATATACAATAAAAAGGAGAGTTTATGGCAATTGTGATTGGCGTTCGCTTCAAAGAAGCGGGGCGCGTCTATTATTTTGATCCCGGTGAACACGAATTCAAGCCCGGCGAGCGGGTGATCGTGGAAACCGCCAGGGGGGTGGAATGCGGCGAGGTTCTTCAGGCAAACCGCGAGGCGCCGGAGCAGCAGATCACCCATCCGCTCAAGCCCGTGATCCGCTCCGCCACGGCGGACGACCTCCATACCTTGGAAAGCAAGGCGGAAAAAGAAAAGGAGGCCTTCCGCATCTGTGAGGAAAAAATCGGCAAGCACGGCTTGGCGATGAAGCTGGTCAATGTGGAATATACCTTTGACGCAAGCAAGATCATCTTCCATTTTACCGCTGACCAGCGCGTGGATTTCCGCGCCTTGGTGCGCGATCTTGCCAGCGTGTTCCGCACCCGCATCGAGCTACGGCAGATCGGTGTGCGCGACGAGGCGAAGCTGCTTGGCGGTCTTGGCATTTGCGGGCGTCCGTTTTGCTGCAACCTTTATATGGGGGATTTTCACCCCGTTTCCATCAAAATGGCGAAGGAGCAGAATCTTTCGCTCAATCCCGTCAAGATCAGCGGCACCTGCGGCCGGCTGATGTGCTGCCTCAAATACGAAGAAGCCGCCTATGAGGACGCGATGAAGAATCTGCCGCGCGTGGGTTCTTCCATCGAAACGCCGGATGGGCGCGGGGTGGTAACGGAGGTCAATGCGGTTTCCGAAATGATCAAGGTGCGCTTGGAAAAACGCCCCGAAGCGGTGCCGCAGAGCTTCCGTTTCAGCAAGCTTGAGGGCGTGACCCGCAAGCCGCAGACCGTACGCGACGATATGCTCCCGCCGCTGCTCCTGGAGGAGCCGGAAGCGCCGGAGCCGCCGAAGTCTCCACCGCCGGGCAGAGCGGAGGAGCAAAAGCCGCAGCAGGGCGGCCGATCAAAGGACAGTTGGCGGGATCGCCACGCGCCGCCGCGCCAAAAGCGGGAGGGCCAGCAGCCCCGCCAGGCGCGCGGGGGGTCGCCTGCGCAAAAAGCAGCGCCTCAGGCAAAAAAGCCGCAGCCCGCGGCGGAGGACAGCCGCAATGTGCCGCGCTACGGCGAGGTTGCCGCTCCTCGGCGCGTCAACGCCCCGCGTCCCCCGCAGGAAAGCCAAGAAAACAAGCGCCCCGGCGATTACCACAGGCAGCCCTGGCAAAAACGGCAGGGGAGCCGTGGCGGCAATTCAAAGGGCGGCGGGAACCAAAACAATGGGCAACCATAAAATGAAGGAGGCGCAAGGGACATGGCTTTGTATGTGATTTATTGCAGAACCTTCCAATGGGTGATGAAGCTGGCGGTCAATTTTTTGGATTGGAGCGAGCCGCAGCTGCTGCAAGGCGCGAATAGCCTGCGTGAATTGCCGGCGCTGATCAAATCGCTGGGGCTAAAAAAGCTGCTGATCGTCACGGACCGGGAGCTGATGCGTCTGGGGCTGCCGCAGCCGTTGTTTCAGGGCTTGGAACAGGCGGGCGTCGCCTTTGCGGTGTTTGATGAAACCTGCCAGAACCCGACGATCGAAAACATTGAGCGGGCACGCAAGCGCTATCTGGACGAAAGCTGCGATGCCTTGGTCGCCTTTGGCGGCGGTTCGCCCATGGATTGCGCCAAGGGTGTGGGCGCACGGTTGGTGCGCCCCACAAAGTCGCTGGCGCAGCTGCGCGGGCTGCTAAAAATACGCAGGCGGCTGCCGCCCTTCTTCGCCGTGCCGACCACGGCGGGCACCGGCAGCGAAACCACCCTTGCCGCTGTGGTCACTGACCCGGAGGCGCAGGAAAAATACCCGATGAACGACCCCGCCCTGCGCCCGAAATACGCGGTGCTGGATCCCCTGCTGACAATTGGTCTGCCCAAGCACATCACCGCCGCCACGGGCATGGATGCCCTTACCCACGCGGTGGAAGCCTTTATCGGCCGCAGCAACACCAAAAACACGGAAGCCCGTGCCTTGGAAGCCGTCAGGCTGATCTTTGCCAATCTGGAAACGGTTTATGAAGACGGCAAAAACCTTCCCGCGCGCGAGGCGATGCTCAGAGCCTCCTATTTTGCCGGGATTGCTTTCACCCGCGCCTATGTGGGCTACTGCCATGCGGTTGCGCACAAGCTTGGCGGGCTTTATCATGTGCCGCACGGGCTTGCCAACGCGATTTTGCTGCCGCATGTGCTGGATTATTTTGGGGAAAGCGCCCAGGCGCGTCTGGCGCTGCTTGCCAAAGCAGCGGGAATTGCCAAACAGGGGCAATCTCAGGCGGAGCTTGCAGCCGCCTTCATTGAAGCGATCCGCGGCATGAACCGCCGCATGGGCATCCCGGAGGGCTTTGAATGCATCAGGGAAGCGGACATCCCGGAAATCATTGACGCGGCGTTCAAGGAAGCGCATCCGCTCTATCCCGTGCCCAAAATTATGACCCGTGCGGACTGTGCCGCATTGCTGCTGCGGCTGCGGATGGACGGCTGATTTTCACAGACCATCGGCGCTTGACTGACGCGTAAAGCTGAAAAAGGATGTTTGTGCTCGCTATATTAGTGCCATGCAAGGCAAAAAAGGGCATATTCTTCGGATTGCTTTTGTATCTTTGATAAAAATATCGCTTGCTTTTTTTTTGCAATTCGTTTACAATGAAATTGCAAAAGCAGCAAAAAAGAAGCGCGAAAGGTCGTGCCTTGCAGTCATGAGCCATCCACCCTTCCTCAACCGGATTGAGCAGAATTACACGCGCCTTTCCAAGGGGCACAAGAAAATTGCGGATTACATCCTGCGGGAATATGACAAAGCGGCGTTCCTTACGGCGGCGGCGCTGGGCGAAGCCGTGGGCGTGAGCGAATCCACCGTGGTGCGTTTTGCCACCGAAAATGGTTACAAAGGCTATCCGGATCTGCAAAAATTTTTGCAGGAAATGGTGCGCAGCCGCCTGACCAGCGTCCAGCGCCTCCAGGTGGCGGATGTTCGTATCAGCAACGACCGCATTCCGGAGCAGGTAATGGGCGCGGACGCAGAAATGATCCGGCGAACGATGGAACAGCTTTCG
>JAISQZ010000191.1 GCA_031273905.1 Oscillospiraceae bacterium
CGAATGTGGGGGTTTGCGCTTTTTGCTTCGCCGAAAAGGATCTCTCGTTTTTCATCCGTCCCGCCAATTTCAAAACACGCCCCAGGGAGGAATGCTTATGACGCAAACGGAGCTGGCTCGCCGCGCGGAGGAGCTGCGCGGGGAGCTGCGCTACCATAGCCAGAAATATTACGTGGAAGACGCGCCGGAAATCGACGATTATGCCTATGACCAGCTGATGAACGAGCTTAAAGCGATTGAACACGCCGCGCCGGCGCTTATTACGCCGGACAGCCCGACGCAGCGCGTGGGCGGGAAAGCGCAGGGGCAGTTCGCGCCCGTGGCGCACGAAATCCCGATGGAAAGCTTGCAGGATCTCTTCAGCAGAGAAGAGCTGTTTTCCTTTCTCAACGGCGTGCGCGAAAAGCTGCCTTCGGCGGAATTTGTTGTGGAACCAAAGATCGACGGGCTTTCCGTCTCATTGGAATATGAAAACGGGCTGTTCGTGCGCGGTTCCACGCGCGGCGACGGCAGGATCGGTGAGGACGTGACGGCAAATCTGCGAACCATCAAGGCGATCCCGCTGCGCCTGCGCCGCCCCGTCCCATACCTGGAGGTGCGCGGCGAGGTCTATATGCCCCGCGCCGTATTTGAGGCGCTTGTCGCCCGGCAGGAGGCGCAGGGCGAAACGCCCTTCAAAAACCCGCGCAACGCCGCCGCCGGTGGGCTGCGCCAAAAGGATCCGGCGGTCACGGCGCAGCGCGGCTTGCGCATCCTTTGCTTCAACATCCAAACGGCGCGGGGTCTGGAATATGAAACGCACGCCGAAGGGCTTGCGCTGCTGCGGGCGCTCGGCGCCCCCACGGTGCCGGGCTTCGCCCTTTGCCACAGACCGGAGGAGGTTTGGGCGGAGATGGAGCGCCTCGGCGGTGCGCGCGGCAAGCTCCCGTTTGACATTGACGGCGCGGTGGTGAAGGTCAACGACATCGCCGCGCGGGAAGCTCTGGGCAGCACGGCAAAGTTCCCGCGGTGGGCGGCGGCGTTCAAATACCCGCCGGAGGAGCGCGAAACCACGCTGCGGGGAATTGAAATCACCGTCGGGCGCAGCGGGGTCTTGACGCCGACGGCTATTCTGGACCCGGTGCTGCTTGCGGGCAGCACCGTCGCGCGCGCGTCACTGCACAACGGAGATAGGATCCGCGAAAAGGATGTCCGCATCGGCGACCGCGTGATCGTCCGCAAGGCGGGGGACGTGATCCCGGAAATCCTGCGTGTGGCGGCGCACGCCCCGGGCAGCGCACCTTACGCTATGCCGGGCAACTGCCCGGAGTGCGGCGAAGCCGCCGAACGGGAGGGCGTGTTCCTGCGCTGCGTTAACCCGGATTGCCCCGCCATGCGCCTGCAGCGGCTCAGCCATTTTTGCAGCCGCGGCGCGATGGATATTGAGGGCTTGAGCGACGCGATTTTGCTGCGCCTTTGCGAAGCGGGTTTGCTGCGCGGCCCGGCGGATCTTTATCGCCTGGAAGCGGCGCAGCTGGAGGGCTTGGCCGGCTTGGGCAAAAAATCCGCCGCCAATTTGATCGCCGCCATTCAGGCAAGCAAGTCACGCGGGGCGGATCGTCTGCTTTTTGCCCTGGGGATCCGCCACGTCGGGCTTCGGATCGCGCAGAATGTGACGCAGGTCTATCCCTCTTTGGAGGCGCTTGCCGCGCTGCGGGAGCAGGCGGCGCTCAGCGGGAAGGAAAAGCCCTCCTCCAAGAAGCAGGGCGGCGTTCCCGGCGTGGATATTGTCATCGCAAAAAGCATCCTGGCGTATTTTTCCAAGGAAGCGCACCGCGCCCAGCTTGCGGAATTCGCGGCGCTCGGGCTGCAAACGCAGGCGGCGCAAGCCGCGCGGGGCGGCGGCAGGCTGGAAGGCAGGCGCTTTGTGATCACCGGCACGCTTGCCCGCATGACCAGAACCCAGGCGCAGCAGCTGATCGAAAAAAACGGCGGCAGTGTCAGCGGCGGCGTTTCGGCAAAGACGGATTTTTTGCTGGTGGGCGAGGAGGCGGGCGGCAAGCTTTCCAAGGCGCGGGCGCTTGGTGTTCCCGTCATCGGCGAAGATGAATTTTTGAAGATGCTGGAGGAATGAACGCTTATGGCACAGGCAAAGCAAAAGCCGCCGCGCGGATCCTCCGCCAAGCCGGATCATATCCTGCTCAGCCTCAACGGCGACGCGGCGACGGCGCGGGCGATTACCTGGCGCACAGCTCCCACGGCCGGGCCCGGCTTTGTGGAATACTGGGAAGCGTGCGCGGCGCAGCCCCGGCGCATGACCTGTCAAGCGCAAAGTGCGCCCTTTGTCAGCGACATTGACGAAAGCCGGATCCACTGGTGCCATCTGCGCAAGCTCAAGCCCGGCACGCGCTATGCTTATACCTGCGGCGACGCGGAGCAGCGCTCCGCAGAGTATTCCTTCCGCACCGCGCCCACAAAAATCGAACGCTTCAAGTTCATCTGCGTTGCGGATCAGCAAAAGGGGCAGCCGCACGATCTGCCGGATTATTCCGGCTTCAACCGCTTCCTGAAGGAGCTGCTCCGGCGGCACCCGGATACCGCTTTTTTCCTCACGGGCGGGGATAACACCGACTGCGGCCAGCACGAGCAGCAGTGGAACGGCGCGTTCCTCGGGCTGGCGGGCGTTGCGGAATCCGTGCCCTTCATGATGGCGCTGGGCAACCACGATAACCGCGGCTTTCGGGATTATAAAAACGGCGTGGGGCGTTATTACGCCGAGCCGGCGGATTATTTTGATACACAGCTGCAGGGCGCTTATCCCGATAACGGTCCCGCGAACTGGAAAACCGAAAATTATGCCTTTGCTTACGGCGACGCGCAGTTCAGCGTCATCGGCATCAACGGTCCCGAGGAGGTGAATGACTGGCTTTCCGGGGCGCTTGACCGTTCGCGGGCAAAATGGAAGCTTGGGGTATATCACTTCCCCGTCTGCTATTCCGGCACGGATTGCCAGAACTACGATTGCATCCCTGCCCTCCAGGAGGGCATGGAAAAGCTGGATCTGCTGTTTTCCGGGCACGAACACAATTTTTCGCGCAGCTTCCCGCGCCGGGGGGAGGAGCTGTTCGACCGTCCCTCCCAGGGCACGGTGCATTATATGCTGGGCAACAGCAATCAAAATCCGCCCGGTTCCCGGACGGTTTCAAAAATCTGGCACGCGGCGTTTTTTCCGCAGGAGGAGCAGGTTTCCTGCGCCTGCGTTGTGGAAGTGGAGGGCGATACGCTGACGCTGACCTCCGTGCTGGACGACGGCAGGATTGTGGATCGCTGTGTGATTAACAAGGCAAAGGACGAAATTACCCCCTGCGCCCTTGCGCCGCGCTTCAACCGCACGCGCATGATGTTCAAGGGGATGGATCCCGGGCTTTCGCAGGCAGATACCCCCTGCGAGGAAAGGGAGGGCGTTTGGTTCGCGCCGCTGGGTGTGCTGGTGGGCTTCATCGGCGGCGCGGTGGAAAAAACGCCGGGCAGGCTCCGGCTGGAAATTTACGGGCATTGGGCGGTGTTCACGCAGGGCGCCGCCGCCGCGCAAACGGACCGGGGCGAGGTTGCCCTGCCCGCCGCCGTTTATCGCGCTGCACGCGGGCAGCTTTATGTGCCCGCAGCGGCCTGCGCCATTTTTGAGATGCGCTGGGGCTTCGCGCGGCGCAACAATTTCCTTTCGTTTGAACACGAAAGCGAGGATAAACCGGTCACACCGCAGCCGTAATATTTTTTTCGGGGGGAGGGCTTTGCCGCATGGGCTACGTTTATGATCTTTACATCAACCGGGAATGCGAGGACTGCGTCTTCGGGGAATTCGATTTGCTTGCGGAACGATATTTCTGCCGCAGGCACGAGGTCTTGCGCGAGCCGGAGGATAAATCCCGCTGCGCCGATTTTTCCCCGCTGCGCACTGCCGCATCAAAATAACAACAGGAGACGCACGTATGAAACTTTACATCAAGCAAAAGGTTTTTTCCTGGAAGGATCGCTTCTTCGTCAAGGACGAATGGGAGGCGGATCGCTATCACGTGGAAGGTGAATTCCTGACGCTGGGCAAAAAGCTCCACGTCTTTGACGCAAACGGCGCACAGGTCGCTTTCCTCCATCAGAAGGTTTTTTCACTGATGCCGCGCTATTTCATCGAAATTGACCGCGACACCTTTGAGCTTGTCAAGGAACTTACGTTCCTCCGCCCCAAATTTCACATCACGGGCTTGCCGCTGCGCCTGGAGGGGGACTTTTTCGCCCATGACTATGCCCTGCTTGACGGCGATTTTTCCGTTATGCGTCTGTCCAAGCACTGGTTCACCTGGGGCGATTCCTATGAGCTGGATATTGCCGACCCGCGCAATGAACTGCTTTGCCTTTGCGTTGCGCTGGCGGTTGACTGTGCGCTCGCGCAGCAAGAATAACCCTGGCTCTGCGCCCTTCACTCTGTGTGGTATTTTTTCAGCAGCTCCTCCGCCAGCGGCAGGAGCTGTTCCTTTTCCGCCTGCCGGGAGGGTTGATAGCTTTTGAGCCAGGCGGCCTCAATGGCAGCCATTTTGCGCAGCCAGCGGTTGCCGTAATATTCGTTGCGCCCAAAGGGACGGCGCTTGGTTTCAAAATCCAAAGGCCTGCGGTCGCCAAAGTGTTCCGCGAGCAGCAAGAAAAAAGCCCGCCAGCGGTGCAAATAAAGCGTGCCGAGCAGATCGCCCCATTCCCGCCAGCACAGGTCATAAAGCAAATATTTTTCATGCGCCTTGCCCGCCGCGGAACCGAAGACGCTGTGCCGCGCTAAAAAAGCAAGCTCAAAATTGTTGCGCTCCGCGTCCATCCTTGCGCAATCCCGCGCGCGCTTAAGCTGGAAGGGCAGCGTCATGCTTTCCTGCGTGGAAACCAAGCGGTCGCAGTCCTCCAGCAGGGTGAGGAAGGCATTGGAACCGCGTTCAAACAGCCGCGCGTCGCGGTCAAAATAACCCTGCACCGCCTGGGCGTGGTATTCCCTGGCGCGGTTGCTCAGGCTCTGGCGCAAAACGTCGCACAGATCATAGCAAAGCCCGGGCGCAACCTCCTTTTGCCGCGTTGCTTTTTGCAGCAGCAGCGCCGCCGCCTTGCATAGCAGCGCACTGTCATAAGGAAGCTCCGCCGCGTTGCCCGGCGCTGTGGGCGCAAGGCGCAGCGCCGGGCGCATGGCAAAAACGGAGCCTGCGGCGGCGCCGGATCGGGCATAACAGCTGGTGCAAAGCAAGGCGAGCGCATCGTGCGCATCCGCGCCGCCATAGCGGTTTTTGGCATAGCGCACAAGCCGCGCGTCCAGCTCCTCCTGGCTCTCCCGCGTCAGCGCCTCCAGGCGCAGCGTATGCATCAGCGGCGCGTTTTCCGGTTCCTCCAGCAGATACACAAGCCCCGCCTGCCGCTTGTGCGCGGCTTCAAAAGCAAGGCCGACCGTTGCCTTTGCGTCGCCGTGCAGCACCGTGTGCCCGTTGCTTTCATCCTTCAGCGCGGCAAGATAAGGGTGACGACCGCCTCCGCCCTCCCCCCAGAACAAAACGGCGTTTTCCGGCAGGGCGCTGTTGATGCCCTCCGGCGAAAAATCCGCCATCTGCACCCATACGGCATCCCTGTCTGCGGCGGCAAACAGCCGCCAGAGCGCCTCCCCAAGCTTGGGCAGCAGCGGCGAAAGGCTGCCCGGGAGTTCCCGCTGCGCAAGGGGATCGCACCAAAAATAACGGCATTCGCCGTATATTTTTTTCAACTGCGCCTGGTAGCGGCTGCCCAGGCGCACAAAGGCTTCGCAGGAGGGATCCAACAGACGCACGCAGGCAAAGCCGTTCCAGGCGGGCAGCGGCAGCAACCTTGCCTGCTTGAGCAGACCGGAAAACGATGCGGGCGCCACCGCCGGGAAGCCGGGCACAACCGGTTCCATGCCCCAGGCGCGCATCCGGTCGGCGATCCGCCGCCCCAGCGCCGCGCGAGCCTTGAGGAAAGCGGGATCCACCAGGGCGTAGCTGCCGTCAAGCTGCCCCATCAATTGCCGCGGCCAATAGGCGGGCGAGCTCATTGCGCCGAGGATATAGTCGCCGGTAAGCCCCTCCTCAAGCAAGGTGCGAAACCACGCGGCATCGCTGCCGATGAGCAGCAGCGGCAGGTTCACGCCGTAAAGCGCCAAACAATCGACCTCGTCCTCCCAACGCCCCGCATCCCACCAGCAAGGGGAGTTGCCAAAGGCGAGCGGCGAAAAACAGCCGCGCAGCTTTGCCGGGATGCGCCCCTCCAGCGGGCGTTCCGGCCACTGCGGCGCGGCTCCCGGCAAAAGCGCGAAGGGAGCGCCGCTGTAAGCGCGGTGCAGCCCGGCATAGTCCTCCAGATAGCGCCGCAGCCCGACCGCCTGCCCCAGGAGGCTATCCCCCTCCAGAACCAGCCGGTTCCGCGCGGCGTTGGCGCACAGGCGGTAGGAGCTGCCAAACGCCGGGTCAGGCGGCGCGATTTCAAACAAGCCCGCCCACTGTGGGCAAAGCTTTGCCAGGAGCTGCTCAATCATTCTTTTTCCGCCTTCTGTGCGTCATATTCTTCGATCCACGCCACCATGTCCGTCAGGGATTCCCTTGCGCCGCGCGGGCGGTAGCCCAGCTCACGCGCCGCCTTTTCGTAGCTGAAATTGCTGTTATCCATGATCTTGCGCAGGGAATAGCGCGTGAAGAGCGGCGTCTTTTTCGCCAGCTCGTAATATTTTTCCGCGAACGGGGCAAAAAACAGCGCAAGCTCCTGCGGCAGCACGAGGTTCGGCGGCTTATGCCCGGTGATTTCGGAGCACAGCGCGATGAAATCCCCTGCGGACATGGATTCCCCCGTGAGCAGATAGCAGGCCTTGCTTGCCGCTTTGGCGGGATCGGCGCAGGCAATCATGCCCTGCGCCACGTCGCGCACGTCCACAAAGTTATAGCCCCCGAAGGGCAGCGTCACCGGGAAGGAGAAGTGCATAAACATGCGCAGCATCTCGCCAATGCTGGAACCTTTGAAATCATAAGGCCCGATGCAGGCGCTGGGTTGCACCACGACCACCTCAAAATCCGGCGCCGCGCCGTCAAGGGCGATCCTTGTGGCGACCGCTTTTGTTTTGGCGTAAGTACCGGTGACGGCATCCGGGGAAAAGCGCTCAATTTCGCGCATCACTTCGCCTTCGGGCGCGGGCGGGATGGCGTCCACGGAAGAGGCGTAGACCAGCCGCCTGACGCCGCAGGCCTTGCAGGCTTCCACCACATTCCGGGTGCCTTCCGCGTTGACCTTCCAAATCAAATCCTCATTGCCCGCATTAAGCTCAATGATCCCCGCCAAGTGGTAGACCACCTGCGCCCCCGCAAAGGCGGTGAGCAGGGAATCGTAGTCCGTCACATCGCCGAAGGCGGTTTCGCAGCCAAAGCCCTCCAGCAAGGGGGAGGGCTTTCGCAGCAGAAGCCGGAGTGGTTCCGACGTTTTTGCCAGCTCCGTGAGCAATGCATAGCCGATGTGCCCGGTGGCGCCCGTGATAACAGACAGACTTGCCATAAAAGCTAACCTCCCGAAACAAAAATATAGGGAAGGAGTTTTTCCAGCGTTTTTTCGCCGATGCCGCTGATCTCCAGCAGCTCCTGCGTGGAGCGGAAGCCGCCGTGCGCCGCGCGGTATTCCAGAATCCGCTGCGCCTTCACCGAACCGATCCCGGGCAGGGTCTCCAGCTGCGCCTGGCTTGCCGTGTTGAGATCCAGAGGATAGGACACGGCGGGCGCTTCGGATTTTGGCGGCTTTTGCTGCTGCGCCTGCGTTTGGGGCACGGTGACCGCGCTTTGCGCGGGGGCGGCGGCTTCCCCGGAAATGGCGCCGGCAGCGGTCGAGCCGCGTTCCTCCGGCGCGGCAAAAGGCTCCGCGACCAAAGACGACAAAACCTGCGGCACCGCGGAATTTCTTTGCGCTGCGGGATTGCTTTGCGCCACAGCCGCCGTTTCCGGCACAGCCAAAGGCGCGGGCTTCCATGCCGACCAAAGCAATACGACCACAACCAGCAGCAATCCCGCCGCCGCCAACAGCAGCTCCGGCTTCCTGTGCCGCATAAAAAACGCTCCTTCTCTTGTTATTTTGTCGATATAGGCAAAAAATTTCCTAGGGGCGCGTTGGCAGCGCCAACACGCCCCGGAAAAACTTAACCCCCCACGCGCTTGCAAGAAAAAAACATTTGTGCTATACTAGAAATCAGAAGCTGGAGGCAAAACGCGAGAACCTGTGTTCACAGACTCGACCGTTTTCCTTACAGCCGCCGGTTTCTGTTATCCGGCATAGGGAAAGGGGTTCTGTTCATGAGCCGCGCGGATCAAATTTTTATCGAAAACTGCAAAAAAATCCTTCACGAGGGCGTTTGGGATCGCGGTCAGGCGGTGCGCCCGCGCTGGGAGGAGGACGGCGCGGCGGCGCACACCATCAAATGCTTCGCGCTGGTCAACCGCTATGATTTGCGCCGGGAATTTCCCATCCTCACCCTGCGGCGCACGGCGCTGAAAACCTGTGTGGACGAGCTGCTTTGGATCTGGCAGAAAAAATCCAGCAGCATCCGCGAGCTGGGCAGCCACGTCTGGGATCAGTGGGCGGACGAAAACGGCAGCATCGGCAAGGCCTACGGCTATCAGCTTGGTGTCAGGCACCGCTACCCGGAGGGTGAATTTGACCAGGTGGATCGCGTGCTGTTTGACCTCAGGCACAACCCGGCCAGCCGCCGGATCATGACAAATATTTACGTCCACGCCGATCTGCATGAAATGCGGCTTTATCCCTGCGCGTATTCCATGACCTTCAACGTCGCCGACGGCAGGCTCAACGGGCTGCTCAACCAGCGTTCGCAGGATATGCTCACGGCAAACAACTGGAACGTCTGCCAATACGCCGTGCTGCTGCATATGCTCGCGCAGTGCACGGATCTGGAGGCGGGGGAGCTGGTGCACGTAATCGCCGACGCGCACATCTATGACCGCCACATCCCGCTGGTGGAACGCCTGCTGGCGCTGGAACCCTACGAGGCTCCGCGCTTTACGCTGGATCCCGCAATCCGGGATTTTTACGCCTTCGGCAAGGACAGCGTTTCGCTGGAGGGCTACCGCTGGCACGAGCTGGGCGAAAAAATCCCGATTGCGGTGTAGGGGCTGTCATCCGAGGATCTTGGATATATTCGACAGATTGCTCAGGATGTGCGGGAGGGATTGCAGCAGCAGCAAAAACCCGCTGGGGTCGCCGTTCATCAGGCGGACTATCCCGGCGCCGGCGCGTTCGTCAAGCACCCCGGCGCTTACGCACTGCAGGATCCGGATGGGCGTCTGCGTGATGGAGCAGACGTAGATCAATATCGGATAAGCGGCGGCGCCCTTGCGCAGCAAGCCGTAAGTCCCGTCAAACATCCACTTGGAGAAGGCGCTGCGGTTCGCCGCATCCTCAAGGGTGTTTTCCAGCGTCAGGGGAAGGCTTTTATCCACCGCCCCGCTGGGGATCGGCCCGCCCAGAACCGCGGCAAATTGCGCCGCCGGTACGTTTTGCAGGCTGCCGTTATAATAGGCCGGTGCGCTTGCAAGGTAATCCGGCACGGTGGCTTCCGGCTGTGTGGAATTGACCTGCACGGTCGCTTTCAGCCTCACATCCGCCGAAGAGGCGGCGGCAAGAATATCAAACGCGCCGCTTTCCACGTGCCAATCCTTGCTGTTGACGTTATAATAGGCAAACGCGCGTTTGTCCAGCGTGACCGCAACCGTCTTGCTTTCGCCCGGCTGCAAAAAGACCTTTTCAAAGCCCTTGAGTTCCTTTTCCGGGCGGAAGACGCTGCTCTTTTGATCGGCGACATAAAGCTGCGCCGTCTCCGCGCCGGCCACTGTGCCGGTGTTTTTGACGGTGAAGCTGACGGTGAGTGTTTCGCCGTCGCTGATTTCATCCCTGCTCAGCGCAAGATTGGAATATTCGAAGCTGGTATAGGAAAGCCCGAAACCGAAAGGAAAGGCGACCGCCCGCTTGAAGCTGTCATAATAACGATAGCCGACAAAGATGCTTTCGCGGTACTCGCTGGTCTTCATCCCGCCGGGAAAATACTGTGCGCAGGGCGCGTCCTGTGCGCGCAGGGGATAGGTTTCCGCCAG
>JAISQZ010000008.1 GCA_031273905.1 Oscillospiraceae bacterium
CAGCGGAAAACCCTTTAGCTCCAAGCGCTTAACGCTTTCGCAGCCGAGATCCTCAAAGGCAATTTCCTCGCAGGCGCTGACCGCCTGCGCCGCCAGTGCGCCCGCGCCGCCCAGGGCGCAAAAATAGAGCGCTTGCCGCGCACGCATCGCCGCGCAAACTGCCGCGCTGCGCTCCCCCTTGCCGATCATAGCGCACAGCCCTTGCGCAAGCAGCTGCGGCGTATAAGGATCCATGCGACCCGAGGTGGTGGGTCCGCAGCTGCCGATCACCTTCCCCGGCGGCGCAGGGGTTGGTCCGGCGTAATAGATACAAGCGCCCTCCAGCGCAAAGGGCAGTTCCCCTCCCTGCTCCAGCAAGGCGCAGATGCGCTTGTGCGCCGCATCCCTTGCGGTGTAGGCCGTGCCGCTGAGCAAAATTTTTTCGCCCGCGCGCAGCTCCAGCGCAAGGTCGCGCAGCTGCGCGGTCAACAGGTGACGCATCGGCTTCCTCCCTGCGCTGTTTCTCAAGCGCTCCATGGCTGTTGTATTATATGTATTCCCGTTCAGATGGAAAGATACGCAAATTCAGAGGAATCCACTTCCTCATCCAAATCCTCCAGAAATAGCCGGAAGGTGAGCTGTTCCAGCGGCAGACCCTCCTGCTCCTCCGGCTGCGGCTGCTCCAACAGACGGACACGCTTGCGCAGATGGATGTTTTCCCGCTCGATTTCCTCGCAAAGCGCCTGCGCCGCTTCCAGTTGCTTTTGGAATTGCCCCAGCTCCAAGCGCACCTGACGGGCGGATTCCGCCTGACGGCGCAGCAAAACAAGCTCTTCACGCGCACGCAGACGCTCCCGCCGCGCGGCGCGCAGCCGCGCGGCAAAGGTCTCGCTTGCCTGCTGCTGCGCGTGGAGCTTGGTTTCCAGCCGCTCGATGTAACACATCACATCTTCCTTGCGAAATCCCCCAAAACGCGCCGTCCGAAAAAAATCGCCGTTTTTCTGCTTCATGCCCAACCCTCTCATCCCACCGCGATAATATCCGCCACATCCGTATCCAGCGCCGTTGGCTTGCCCTCCGGACGGAAGGCATACAGCAACCCTCTGCCATCCGGCTGGGCAACCAAGTAATAAAGCGCCGCGCCGCCCGGCTTCGCGCTGTTGACGCGCACCTGCTCCGCCACAGGGAAAACCGCAGCGCCTTCGCAGACGGAAAGCTTCCCCAACTGGTCGCGCACCTCACTGAACACCACCATGCGCCGCCGCCCTTCGGCAAAAAAGAATGCATCCACATCGTGCGCCACCTTTGCCCCCTGCTTGCCGTCATAAAAATACAGGCTGCTCTTGGAAGCTCCGGCTTCGGCCTTGCGGTAATAAGCGCCCTGCGCCGCCACCATCAGTTCCGTCACGCCGCTATCCACCATGCGGCGCTCCGAAATGCCGTAATCCATCAGATCATAGGCGTAGAGTGTGGATTTTCCACCGACCACGTCCTTCGCCAAAAACAGCAGCACCTCGGGAACCTCCAAAAAACTGGTCTCCCAGTCCTTGGCGGCGATTTCCTTGGCGAACTGGATTTCGTTTGCCCCCGTAGCGGTGAGCTGCGCCAAATAATACCCTGCGGAGCGGATGCTCTCCTGCCCAAGCCTGCTCAAATAATCGCGCACGGCACCGCTCCCGCCGCTGTTGGAAAGATGGCGCAGCTCCTCAAGCGTTACGGTTTTGGTGTCCTCTTGCTTCACTACGCGGAATTTTTCAAAGATCGCCATTGGTCTGCCGCCCGTGCGCAGATGAAGCAAGTCATCCTCCCCCACGCCTGCCGCCAGGCGCGTGGAACGCACCCCATCAAACACATAACAATCCTGCCTGGCGATGTGGTTGGGCAGTTCCTGCAAAATACGCTTGATTTCCGTGCGCAGCGCGTCGCGCTCCAGCTTTTCTTCATAAGTGCGCATATCCTTTTCATAGGCGGCGCTGCCGAAAATCCCGCCGAGCAGCCCGCTCCAATACTCCTCGCGCCGCGGCTCCTTCAGCAGCGCGTCGGCGGTTTGCAGGGGATCCTCCACCACCACCGCCGTACCGGCGGTTTCCTGCCCGCTTTGGAGGTAATAGAGATTCCCGCCCAAGACATAGTGCTCAAAAAAGACTTTGACCGGGTTCTTCGTGATCTGGGTCACAGCGCCGACCTGCCCCAAAGCGCAGAGGCTTTGCAGCCCCTCCGCTTCCTTGACAGTATAAAGCAGGATGGATTTTTCCGCATCGGCGTAAAAATGCGGCTCCTCCGCCCCGGCGGACATCCGCTCCGGCTGCCGCCCCATCGCGCAGCGGAACACCAGGCGCTGCGCACCTTCCAGCTTGGTGAAAAAAAACGTCGCCTGCCCGGGCGCGGCATAAAGGCGCTCCACATGCTCGCTTAACTCAACCGCCTTCCCACTTTCGCGGTCATAACAAAACAAACGGTCGCCCTTCGCTTCCAAAAAGACCGCGTAGCGCCCGCCCGTTTCTGCCGACCAAGGCGCGGCAATCCCCTGCGCAAAGCATACACCGCCTGATTGCCGGCTTTTTTTATCCTCCGGCGCACAGACATAAAGCTCCAGCCCTTCCTCCGTGACGGCGTCATAAAACAGCACCCCGCCATCTGCGGAAAACACCTGCTGCTTTGACTGCGACGCATTGAGCGCAACTGTGCGCCGCCGTGTCTGCAGCAGCAACTGCCCGCCGCCCCTGGAATACACCAGCGCAAGGCGATCCTCCGCCTTGGGGACGGCAAAGCGCAGCAGCAGCATTGCCAGCGCCGCGAATAATACCAGCACTGCGGCGGCAGCCACCAAAAACAGCTTGACGCGCATTTTTTTTGCGGCAGCCATGCCATCCCCCCTTCCTCTGCGGTTTGCGCACAAGGACATCATTGCCAGACAACGCCGCTTTTATTTGAGCGCGATCGCCTGCTTCGCCTTTGCGGCAATATGCGCCGCGTCCAGCCCGTAAATCCGAAGCATTTCCGGCGCTGGACCGGACGCGCCAAAGACGTCCTCCACACCGACGCGCAGCACCGGAACGGGACGGCACCCGCCCAAAAGCTCCGCAACCGCGCCGCCAAGCCCGCCAAGGACGCTGTGCTCCTCCGCCGTGACGACGGCGCCGGTTTCCTCCGCCGCTTTCAGCAGCATTTCTTCATCCAGTGGCTTAATCGTATGGATATTCAGCACACGCGCACGGATCCCCTCCGCAGCAAGCAGCTCCGCGCTTTCAAGCGCCTGCTCCACCATCAGCCCGGTCGCGGCGATGGTGACGTCGCCGCCCTCGCGCAGCTGCACGCCCTTGCCGATTTCGATTTTGTAGTCCCCGTCAAACAGACGCGGGATCGCCAAGCGCCCAAAGCGCAGATAAACCGGTCCTTCCAGCTTCGCCGCAGCAAAGACTGCCGTGTAAGCCTCCTGAAAATCTGCCGGATTGACCACCGTCATGCCGGGAATGGAACGCATCAGAGCGATATCCTCACAGCACTGATGGCTTGCGCCGTCCTCGCCGACGGAAATGCCCGCGTGGGTCGCGCCGATTTTTACATTCAGGTGCGGATAGCCGATGGAATTGCGCACCTGTTCAAAGGCACGCCCTGCGGCAAACATTGCAAACGAGCTGGCAAACACCGTAAATCCCATGGTCGAAAGCCCCGCCGCCACACCCATCAGGTTGCTTTCGGCGATCCCCGCGTCAAAAAAGCGCGCGGGATATGCTTTTTTAAACATCCCCGTCTTTGTTGCCGCCGCCAGATCCGCATCCAAAACAATCAATTTTTCTTCCTGCGCACCCAAATCCACCAGCGCCTTGCCGTAGGCGTCGCGCGTGGCGGTTCGTTTGATTTCAGCCATTCCTGTTCTCCCTCCCCTTATTCTATGCTTCCAGCGCCGCAAGCTGTGCGCCAAGCTCTTCCATTGCCAGGGCGTATTGCGCCGCATTGGGCGCGGTTCCATGCCATGCCACCTGATTTTCCATGAAGGAAACTCCCTTGCCCTTGACGCTCTTGGCGATAACTGCCGTCGGCTTGCCGTTGAAGCGGAGCGCCTGTTCAAAAGCGGTCTCAATTTCATCAAAATCATGCGCCGCAATTTCGATCACATTCCAGCCGAAGGCGGCGAATTTTTCCGGGATTGGATAAGGAGAATTGACCTCCTCAATGCTGCCGTCAATTTGCAGGTTGTTGTTGTCTACAACAGCCACTAGGTGATCAAGCCCCTTTGCCGCGGCAAACATGGCGGCCTCCCAAACCTGCCCTTCCTCCAATTCGCCGTCCCCGAGCAAGGCATAGGTCATTTGCCCCGCGCCGCCGAGCTTCGCGCCCAGCGCCATGCCCACCGCAACGGAAATCCCCTGCCCCAGCGAACCCGTGCTCATATCCACGCCGGGCGTCAGCTTCATGCTGGGGTGCCCTTGCAGCATAGAACCCGCTTTGCGCAGGGTTTTAAGCGCTTCCTCCGAAAAAAAGCCGCGCTGCGCCAGCACGGCGTAGAGCGCGGGTGCCACATGCCCCTTGGAAAGCACAAAACGATCCCTTCCCTCCCAATGGGGATTGGCGGGATCAAGTTTCATTTGCTTAAAGTAGAGATAGGTCAAAAGCTCCGCTGAAGAAAGCGATCCGCCCGGATGCCCGGATTTTGCGTGAAATGTGGCCTCGATCACCCCCATACGTACCTTGCAGGCGATCCTGGCAAGCTGCTTTGTTTGCTGCATATCCATTGAATATCCTCCTCCGATATAACTTAGGGCTGCCTGAAAAACGGCGGCGTGCCGAAAAAGCGGGGTTTTTTTCGTTCCGGCAAAGCCAAACAGACGAATCAAGGCTCCTCCAGCCCCGCCCGCTCCAAAAACGCGGAAAACCATGGCGGCAGCTCCGCTTCCAAACGGAGGAACGCGCCGCTGCGCGGGTGGACAAAGCCCAAAAGCCCCGCATGAAGGCACTGCCCCAAAAGCCCCCGCGCCGGTGGCTTTGGACCATAGACCGGATCGCCCGCCACGGGGTGCCCCAAATGCGCCATATGCACACGGATCTGATGCGTGCGCCCTGTTTCTAAGCGCAGGCGGACAAAAGAAAACGCCGCCGACCTTGCAAGCGTTTCGTAATGTGTGACCGCCGACTTCCCGTTGCGCGGCGTGACGCACATGCGCTTGCGGTCGCGCTCGCTGCGCCCGATGGGGGCGTTCACACTGCCCTGCGGCGGTCTTGGAGCCCCGCCGTGCAGCACCGCGCGGTATTCCCGCAAAAAGCTGTGATCCGCAAGCTGCGCACAAAGCCCTGTGTGCGCCAAATCCGTTTTTGCCACCACCAGCAGCCCGCTGGTGTCCTTGTCGATCCGGTGGACGATCCCCGGGCGCAGCACGCCGTTGATCCCGGAAAGCCGCCCCTCGCAATGCCAGAGCAGGGCATTGACCAGTGTGTGCGCCGCATGACCGGGCGCCGGATGAACCACCATGCCCTGCGGCTTGTTGACCACCAGCAGGTCGTCGTCCTCATAACGGATGTCCAGCGGCAGCGCCTCCGGCTTTGCCGCAAGCGCTTCGGGCGGCGCAAAGGCGCAGCGCAGCACATCGCCTTCAAAAAGGAGAGCGCTTTTTTGCGCGGACTTGTCGTTGACAAGCACACCGCCCTCGGCAATCACCCGCTGGGCAAAGCTCCTGGATTGACGCAGCAGCTCGCCGAGAACCTTGTCCAGGCGCTCGCCGTCCCATTCCTCCCCCACGGCGAAGACGCTTTGCGTCAGCTCAGACAAAAGGCTTCTCCTTTTTGGAAAACAGGACACAAAACGCCAGCCAGACCGCGCCTGCGGTGATCAGGCAATCCGCAAAGTTAAACACGGCAAAACGGACGAAAAGGAACTCCAGATAATCCACCACATAACGCTGGGCGGCGCGGTCAATCAGATTGCCCAGACCGCCTGCGAGAATCAACACGACGCTGGCATATTGCGCAACGCCCCTGAGCCTGCCCGAAAACAGCAGCACAAAGCCGCCAAGCATGAGGAGCGCCGTGAGAACGATCACAGCGGTCATTGCCGCAGGGGATTCACCAAGGGCGCTGAAGGAAATACCGGTGTTTTCGGTATAGCGCAGCTGAAGGATGCCGGGGAGCAGCGGCTTTGCGCCTACGGGCTTGAGCCTTACCTCCGCCAAACGCTTGAAGCACTGATCCAAACCCATCAAAAGCAACGCCGCCGCAAACGCGGCAAAGCGCCGCCATAGCTTTGTTTTTTGCATAAAAACCTCAATTGTTCCCTGTTATATTGATCACTTAAAGCGAAAACCTTCGCCGGGCGTTGATTCCAGCGCCGCGGCAAGCTCTTCCAGCTGGTCGAGTACGGGCTTTTGCACCTCAAACAGGCTGGCCTGATCCGGGTCGGGTTCTTCCGCCTCCGGCGCGTCGGGAACCTCCCCGCCGTCTCCGGGCGCTTCCGGATGCTTTGACTCCTCCGGAATTTCCTGCGCCGGTGCAGGCTCCGCCGGCTCGGGCGTCACGGGCGCTTCCTGTTTTAAAACCACCGGCGCTTCCTCCTGCGGAAGCTGCTCAATCAGCGCCACATGCCGGGCATAGGCTTCCAGCAAGCCGCCGCGAAAACGGCTGTTCGCCCCGCGCAGCCGGTCGCATTCCCTTTGCGCCGCCTGCGTTTCGGCAAGCACGCGCTGCAATTCCTGCTGCGCCTTGCCGCTGGCTTCCTCCAGCATAATATCCGCCTTCACCCGTGCGCGGGCTTGGACGGTTTCGGCGTGCGTCTGGGCCTCCAGAAGGATTTTTTCCACCTCCGCCTTTGCAGCGGAAAGCAACTCGGTCGCTTCCGCGCGGGATTCCCTGCGCAGGCGCTCGGACTCCGCCTGGGCATCGCGCAGCTGCGCCTCACTTTCCTCCTGTGCGCGGCCGGTAAGCTCATCCGCCGCCCTTTGGGCAAGGATCATGGTTTTCTGGATCAGCTCGCGCTCTGCCCGCAACTGGTTGAGGGCGTTGGCAAGCGCTTCCACACGCTGGTAAAGCTCCTCATTGCTCTTTTGCAACTCCGCGGCGCTTTCCTCGCCCTGCCGGAAAGCCTCCGCCGCTTCCTCTAAAAAGGCATCCACGTCATCGCTGCGATAAAGCCCCTTGCCCGCGCTGCGGAAGGCCTTCTTCTTGATCTGCTCCGCTGTCAGCATTCTCAGTCCTCCCTCATCCGATTAATCATCATAACGGATGTCCGGCAGTACGCCGGAAACCTCGTCAAAAAATTCCCCGTCGGAATTAACTCCCTTGGGCGTGAACATAAATACGCGCCCGGCAATCCGCTTGATCATGCTCGAACAGGAATATGCCACCCCGCCAATGAAATCCATCACCCGCCGGGCAACCTCCGGATCGCAGCTTTCCAAGTTGAGAATCACAATTTTGCCGTCGATCAGGCGATCCGCCACCTGGCTTGCCTGCTGGAAATCCTTGAGGCGCTTGAACACCACGTAAGCGTCCGCCGCTTCGGCTTTCCCGCTGCTTTTGAAACCGCCGCCACCGCCGCCGGAAAACCCGCCGCCCTTTCCGCCGGATTCCCCGAAGGTTCTTGTGTGTTCGAAGCTGCCGGAGCGGCTGAATTCCTCCGGCGGCTCCGGCGGGATACCGGAAGCCCGCGCACGGGTAAAATCCACAACGTTATCCCGTTTCGCACCAAAGGGCGCCTCGTTTTCCGCGGCAAATTCCGTTTCCTGCCGACCGAAGGCGCTCTCGCGGTAACCCGCCTGCGGCGCGTCCTCCTCCGTCTCAAGCTCAGCGGCGTAATCCTCGTCCGTCACCGCGCTGCCGCGAAAAATCCGATCCAAAAAACCTTTTGGGTTCATTGTTGTGCCTCCTATTCAACGGTACTCTCTTCTGCCAAAAATTGCCGAACCGATGCGTACCAGCGTAGATCCTTCCGCAATGGCAAGCGGAAAATCACCGGACATGCCCATGGACAGAATATCCATAGATAGATTATCCACATTTTTGCCCCGCATGTCAATAAACAGTTGGTGCATCCGCGAAAAAAACTTTGCCGTTTGCCGCTGATCGTCCGAAATCGGCGGCACAGTCATCAAACCGCAGACCTTGATGCCGGGCAGCGCGGCGATTTCCTCCGCCGCTTGCGCAGTTTGCGCCGGTGCAAATCCAAATTTTGCCGCATCCGACCCGATGTTGACCTCCAGCAGAACGCGCATCTCCTTCCCCTGCTTTTCGCAGCAACGCGAAAGCTCCCGCGCCAGACGCAGGGAATCCACAGCTTCAATCATATCGGCGCATTCCACCGCCTTGGCCGCCTTATTGCTTTGCAAATGCCCGATCAGGTGCATTTCGCAGCTTTCCAAGGGCAGCAACGGGCGTTTGCGCACAAGCTCCTGCACACGGTTTTCGCCCAGCAGCGATGCCCCCGCCGCAATCGCTTCGCGGATCAGGGCTTCGTCCACCGTCTTGGTCACCGCCATCAGCCGGATCTCCCCTGGCGGCCGCCCCGCCTTCACCGCCGCTTCCTCCACCGCTTCGCGCACACGGGCATATTGCCTGCGCACCCAGGCGTAAGCGGCGGTCGCCTCATCCGGCCGCATATTCGCTTGTTCCATGAACCGCCGCCTCTCCTTCCACTTGCACCGCGTCGTAGATCTTCAGCCCTGCGCCGCGCTGCTCCTGATATGTAAAGTCTTCCCCAACAATACGCAATTCATTACCGCTGCGTTCCCAAAGCATCTCCTCGGCGCTGAGCACCACCTCGTCGTAGAGCATCGTGCGTCTTGTGACGACGGTGATTTTTTCCTCGCCGATGGCGGGCTGGAAGCGCGTGTTTTCCGCCGTAAGGCGCAGATCCTTTCCCACAAGGCGCAGCTTGCCTTGCGCCGGCTGCGTCAGAGAACTGATCCTTCCCGCCACAGTGAAGCGGTCGCCGGGAACGGAAACCAACTCGTTTTGATTTCCCCACGCAACAACGGCGGTCACGCCGTCTTGATAAAGCAGCTCCACCTCCCGCAGGATTCTCTGACTGCCCTTGGCGATATAGACGCAGCTGACCGTGCGTTTTGCCACGCCCTCCCCCGTCTCCTGAAAACGCAGCGCCGCCGCAGGGATTGCAAGCCCTTTGTGCGTCGCCAGAACAATGCTCGCCTTTGCCGTGCGCAGCTGCGCCACCGTGTTTTCCACAGCGCCGCCGGAAAGCACCACCGCAGCGCCGCCTCCCTCGCCCCGCCGCACGGATTCCACCTTCATACGGAATTCACGTGCACTTTCCAGTGGGAAAAGCACGGAATAACTCTCCCCTTCCTGTAGCTGCTGCGCCTGTTCCGCAGGCAGAAGCGCAACCGCATACCAAACAAAACCCGTCACCAGCTTCCCCTGCACGCCTTCCCTGGAAACGGGCTTCGCATCGTTCAGGCGTTCCCAGGCTTCCGGCGTGAGCGCCTTGAGCTTTGCCGGCGCCAGAACGCTTTCAAGCCCGTCCGTCTGCGGGAAGAACGCCCCGGCAACGGGCGCCTTGAGCGGGACGGCGCGGTCGGGCAACGCCTGCAGCTCCAATTGCGCAAGCTGCCCTTCCACCGCCGCAATTTCACCGGAAAGATCTATCTGCCCGCCAAACGCCGCTTCCAGGGTGAAGGAACGGTTGAGGAATTCCTCCTGCGCCGCCCCGATCCCCGCATAGCCCGTGCGGTCGATCTCCTCCACCAGACGGGAAAATGTTTCGCCCACCTGCTCGTCCAGCTGCCGAACGTTGACGGCATGGTAATTCACCGCGCGGTCGGCCTCCTTGAGCCAGGCCAAGCGTTGCTCAAGCGTCTGCTTTTGCGTAAAGGCCTCCGCCTGCGCCTCATTTTCGCAAACGGTGGCATAAATCTGCCCGCCGGCAACGCGTTCCCCTGCTTCCGCCAGCGAAACGACGGTGCCGTCCGCCTCGCGATAAAGCAAACGCTCCTCCCGCACAATGGTCATCTCCGTATCCAGCGTGACGCGCTGCTCGGTATAAAGCGCCAGAGCCGTTTGCGCACGACCGCGGCTGATGAAAAAATCCCCCAGCACAGCAACGCACCAGACCAGCAGAATCCCCGCCGCGCTGATGAAAAAGATCTTTTTCCAATGCAGGCGCAACACCGCCTGCACCTGGTTTTCTTCCTCCCCCGGCGCGGCGTGCAAGCTATTTTCGGGTTTGCCGGTCTTGTTGTTCCTGCTGCTCATTTCTTATCCCTCACATCCTTCTTGAACCCAAACATACCATGCCATTCCTCGGGCAGCGGGTCCTCACAGGGCAGCTCCTCAATCCAAAGGCGGCGGCAACTGCCGGGCAACCGCCCGTTCCATTCCCGCTCCTGCCGCAAAAACCAACTGATCTGCCGCTTTGCATAGCGGCGCGTCTCCCGCTTGAGCCTTTCAACCGCCGCTTCCCGCGCGCATTCCCCGCAGAGATACGGTCGCAGCTCCTTATAGCCGATCGCCTGCGCGGCGGTTTGCCCCGCGTTCCGGTTGAAAAACTGCCGCGCCTCTTCTTCCAGGCCCCGCGCGAGCATATCCTCCGTCCGCGCGTTGATGCGGTCGTAAAGGGTGCGGCGCTCCCTGGGCAACAGCAAAAGCATCCGGCATTCATAGGGCGCGGGCGTTTGCCGGGAACGCGCGTTTTGCTCACTGAGGGTCACGCCGCCCGCCGAAAAAAGCGCGAGGGCGCGCAGGACGCGCTTGCCATCGTTCGGATGAATCCGTTCCGCAGCGGCGGGATCACAGCGGCGCAGCTCCTCCCAAAGCGCCTGCCCGCCCTCGCGCTCCATGCGCAAGGCATAGGCGGCGCGTAAAGCCAGATCGCTTTCCACATCCACGAAATGCAGGTTTTCCGCCACTGCCTGGATATAAAGCCCGGCGCCGCCGACAAGTATTGGTACTTTACCGCGCGAAATTATCCCCGCAATGACCTCACGCGCCGCCTGCGCATACCGCGCCACGGAAAAACGCTCTGAGGGGTCAATTTCACCAATCAAATGATGCGGCACGCCGCGCATTTCTTCCGGGCGCGGCTTCGCGGAAGCAATTTCCATGCCGCGATAAATCTGCATGGAATCCGCCGAAACCACCTCGCCGCCTAGGGCTTCGCCAAGCGAAACGCCCAAGGCGGTCTTGCCGCCCGCAGTGGGTCCCGCCACAACCAGCAGCGGGGTGCGCCGCTCATCCAAGCCTGCCAAAGCGTTTTTCCAGCTCCTTCCGCGTGATTGCCACAAGCACCGGTCTGCCGTGAGGGCAATGCCGAATTTCCGGCAGGGCAAGCAGCTGTTCCACAAACAGCTCCCTTTCCTGCGCCGAGGAAGGGTTCCCCGCCTTCACCGCCGCGCGGCAGGCGGCAGAGTGGAAGATCCAGTCCAGCGCCTGCGTGTCAATATCGCCGCGCCGTTCCAACAGATAGCCCGCGATTTCCGCCAGCAGCGCGTTGCCGTCCACGCCGGTCAAAAGGAGCGGACATTCGCGCAGCAGCACCGTACCGGAACCAAATTCCTCCGCCAAAAAGCCCGCTTCCTCCAACATCTCCCGGTGCTCCAGCAGCACGGCGGCCTCCTCCCGGCTAAGGGTAAGCGCCTGGGGTTCCAGCAACAACTGGCGTTCCACGCCGCGCCCGGCATATTCCGCCTTGAACCGCTCATAGAGGATGCGTTCATGCGCGGCATGCTTGTCGATCAAAAGGAGTTCCTCGCCCCGCTGCGCCAAGAAATAGGTTTGAAACAACTCGCCTAGCACCCGCACCGCCGTTTGCGCTTGCGCAGGCAAAAAACTGATCTGTTCTTCCCGCAGCGCCTGCCGAACGTCCGCCTTGGGCACCGGCGCGGGAAAGCGCAGCAGCGACGGATTTTCCCGCAGCGGCGGCAAAGGATTCTGCCGCAGCAGCGGATCATCCAGACGTTCGTCTGCGGAAAAGAACGCCGTTGAGGGCGATGCCAACGGAAAAGAGGGCGCTGCGCACTCGGCTCCTGCAGCCCCTGTTGGCACAAACCCCGCTTCGTCTGGTGCCGGTCTTGCTTTCGCCGCCTCGGAAGCGTAAGCCTCCGGGCGCACGGCGCCCAGCAAGGCGGATTTTGCCGCCTGATACACCGCCTGGAACACCGGACGTTCGTCCGCAAAGCGCACCTCGGTCTTGGCGGGA
>JAISQZ010000018.1 GCA_031273905.1 Oscillospiraceae bacterium
AGACCGACCCCCTTAGTCCTTTCAGGCGCTGAGTCCTTTCAGGCGCTGACGCAAGTCTTTGCAAGCGTTTAGTCCTTTCAGGCGCTGCGTCCTTTCAGGCGTTGACCTTAGTCTTTGCAAGTGTTTAGTCCTTTCAGGCGCTGCGTCCTTTCAGGCGCTGACGTTAGTCTTTGCGGGCGTTGGATCTTAGGCGCTGCAATTGCTCCAGCGCACGCGCCAGCAGGGCGCGGGGACAGGCGGCGTTCATGCGCTGGAAGCCCGCGCCCTCCTCGCCGAACATGCTGCCGCGATCCAGCCAAAGCTTGGCTTTTTCAAGGATCAGGCGGTTGAGGGCGTGATCCGTCAGCCCCAGGGCGGAACAGTCCAGCCAAAGCAGATAGGTGCCCTCCGGCTCAATCAGGCGCAGCCAGGGTAGCTGGGTTTGCAGGTATTGCCGCACAAAGGCAAGATTTTCCCCAAGGTAGACCAGCAGCGCCTCCAGCCAAGCGCCCCCGTGCGCATAGGCCGCCTGGCAGGCCGCCAGACCCATTGTGTTGAGCTGACTGTAGCCGATTTTGTTCAGCTCCGCTTGAAAGCGGCGGCGCAGCGCGGGATTGGGGATGAAATTGTTGGCGACTTGCAGACCCGCAATATTGAAGGTTTTGCTTGGCGCGGTGCACAGCACCGTATTCTGCGCCAGTTCCTGCGACAAGGTGGAAAACACCGTGTGCCGGTGACCGGGGAAAACAATGTCGCAGTGGATTTCATCCGAAACCACAGGCACGCCGTGTTGCAGACAGAGCTTGCCCATGCGCGTCAGCTCCTCCGGCTTCCACACGCGCCCCACGGGGTTGTGCGGGCTGCAAAGCAGGAATAGTTTCACGTTTTCGCGGCGCAGCTTCGCTTCAAAATCGGCAAAATCAATTTCGTAACGCCCGTTTTGCAGCACAAGGGAATTGCACACGACCCGCCTGCCGTTATCCCGGATCACGTCAAAATAGGGGTAATAAACCGGGCTTTGGATCAGCACGGCGTCGCCCTCCCGGCTCAGCGCCCGCACGGCGAGCGCCAGCGCGACCACCACGCCGGGCGTTTTTACCAGCCACTCCGGTTCCGGATGATAACCGTAACGGCTGCCGAACCACTGCTCCAGCGCACGGAAATAATCCTCCTTCCCCTCGGAATAGCCGAAAATGCCGTGCGCGGCGCAGCGACGCAGGGTATCAAGCACCGCCTGCGGTGCGCGGAAGTCCATATCCGCCACCCAAAGGGGGAGGGCATCCGCAGGTCTGCCGCGTTCCACGGCAAAATCATATTTGAGGGAATTGCTGCCGCGGCGGTCGATGATTTCGTCAAAAGGGCTTGGCATGGGTTCCTCCTTTGGAAACGGAAAAAGCAGGGCGCCAAAGCGACCTTGGCACAGCCCTGTATTTTTATTGCGGGATCGTATTGTATAAATGATATGATACACAAGCGCCGCACCGCTGTCAATGGAATTTTGAAAAAGGCTTGACATCCCTTCCGCTATAGCATATAATTCATACGGATAATCTATGATATAAGGCGCGGCGCAAGCGGGATGGAGTTGATACAACGCGGCGGGAACGCCGGGGGGCGCAGGGAGGTGCGGGCGATGCTTAAGCTGAGCGGGCAGGAATTTTGCCGGTGGGCGACCCATGCGGCGCAGGCGCTGCCGGACGAAGCCTGCGGGCTGCTTGCGGGCGAGGCGCACGGCGGGGATGCCTTTGTGCGCAAAATCTTTTATCTGACCAACATTGACCACAGCCCGGCGCATTTTTCGATGGATCCCAGGGAACAATTGGCGGCGCTCAAGGAGCTGCGTGCCGAGGGCTGGCAGCTGCTGGGGAACGTGCATTCCCATCCGGAAAGCCCGGCGCGCCCCTCGCAGGAGGATATCCGCCTGGCCTATGATCCAAAGCTGCGCTACGCGATCCTTTCGCTGGTGGATGGCACGCCCGTGATCAAATCTTTTTGGATCCGCCAGGGCGTTGTGGAGGAGGAGGAACTGCGCATTGAGTGACGCAACGCCCGCAAGGGAAAACGAACGGGGTCTGATCAAGATCTGGCACGTGGCTTCCTATGCCGCCGGCGACGCGCTGGGCGGCGGCGTGGGGCAGGTGCTCTCGCTTTATTACATGTATTTTTTGATGTATGCCATGGGGCTTAGCCCGCTGCTGGCGGGCACGGTGACGGGTGTTACCCGCCTTTGGGACGGCGTGATTGATCCGCTGATTGGCGTTCTGGTGGATCGCACGCGCAGCCGCTGGGGCAGATGCCGCCCCTGGCTGCCGTTCAGCGTCCTTCCGGTGTTTGTGAGCTACGCCCTGCTGTGGACAAACCTTGGCATCCAGGGGCAGTGGGGTCGGTTTTTTTATTTTTTGTTCGCCTATATTCTGTTCAGCACGGCTTCCTCCATCGGCATTGTGCCTTATGACGCGCTGCTGCCGCGCATGGTGGCGGGCTACCACGAGCGCACGAACTACAGCGCCTACCGCATGGTGTTTTCCGGTCTTGCCAGCGTCGGTTCCACCTATGTTTACGAAGCGCTCATCCATGTGGAAACCACGGCGGATTATCCGGCGAACACGCGCGGCTTTGCGCTGCTGGGTCTGATTTTGGGCGCGGTCTTTGCGCTGCCGCTGCTGATCACTTTTTTCGGTTCCAAGGAAACCGTCGCCGCCGCAAGGGACGAGGCATCCCCGGATCTGCGCGAAACCCTGCGCGGCTATGCGCAGCTGCTGCGCTGCAGGCTTTATCGCAAATGTTATTTTCTGACGATGCTCGGCGCCTTCAGCGCTTCGGCGGTTGTGACGGCGCTGGCGATTTTTGTGCTGCTGATTTACGGCAACCGCAGCCTTTCCGTCCCGCTGCTGGGGAAGCTGACGCTCCTGTTCCTGGTGGTGAACCTCAAGGGTGCGCTGGAAATCGGCTTCTTCCTCCCCAATGTGTTTCTGATGAAAAAATATAACAAGCACCGCCCGCTCTATCTGGATTTGCCGTTGCTGGCGGCGGGCTGCGCGATCCTGCTTTTTGCAAGCCCGTCGCTGCCGCTTTGGCTTTCTTTGACCGGCATTGCGCTGATTGGCGCGGGCTCTTCCTGCCTTAGCTTTGTGCCCAACACCCTTTTGCCCGACCTCCCGGATGTGGATGAGCTGATCTGCGGGCGGCGGCGCGAGGGCGTGAGCGTGGGGTTGGTGAAGATGGGCAAGCAGATTGTGGCGGGGCTTTCGTCTTTTGTGTTCGGGCTGCTGCTGACCGCCTTTCACCTCAATCAGGAAAACGCTTCGCCCGACCAGGCGACCTTTGGTGCGCTTGCCGCCGTGAAGATTATGCTCTGCGTGCTGCCGCTTGCCGCGAGCGCACTGATGCTTATGATTTCCCGCCGCTACAATCTGGGCGGGGCGGAGCACGCCGTCATCAAGGCGCGTATTGCCGAAAAGCGCAGCTCCGGCAGCGCCCGGGTGCCGCCGGAGGAGCAGCGGCTGTTTGAGGAGATCACCGGGCAGCCCTTCGGGACGCTTTGGATCGCGGAGAGCGCCGCGCCAGCCGTGGAGATTTGCCCGCGCCCTGATTGACAAGCCGGGCAATCGGCTGTATAATATCTTTAAGAACCTGTATTCATTGATATGGAGGAAGCTCTCGTGGAATGGGAAAGCGCTTTGCTGCACGGTAGGTTTGACGCGACGGACAGCACCGGGGCAACCCTGCCCGCCATCTACCAGAACGCGGCGTTTGAGCAGCGCAGCGCCGAGGATCTGGAACGGATCTTTACCAACCGCAAGCCGGGCTTTGCCTATTCCCGTTCCGGGAACCCGACCGTCGCCGCGTTTGAACAGCGCATGGCGGCGGCGGAGGGCGGGGCGGCGGCGGTCGCCTGCGCTTCCGGCATGGCGGCGATTGCCATGGCGCTGCTCAATATCCTGCAATGCGGTGACGAAATGATCTCCGCGGCGGGGCTTTTCGGCGGTACGCAGGATCTGTTTGAGGATCTGCGCGCCTTCGGAATCCGCACGCGCTTTGTGCCGCGCCTGACGCCGGAGGCGGTGGAGGGACTGCTCAGCGAAAAAACGAAGCTGGTTTTCGGGGAGCTGATCAGCAACCCCGCCCTGGAGCTGATTGACCTTGCCGCCGTTGCGCGGGTGACCAGGCGGCAGGGCATCCCCCTGATCATCGACAGCACCACCGCGACGCCGGCTCTGGTTCGCCCGCTTGCGCTGGGCGCGGATATCGTTATCCATTCCGCCACAAAATATATCAGCGGGCAGGGCAACGCCATCGGCGGCGTGATTGTTGACGGCGGCAATTTCCCCTGGGATACCGACCGCTTCCCGCCGCTCAAAAAATATGAACACGCGGGCGCTTTGGTTTATACCACGCGGCTCAGGCAAGATCTTTGGCGCAACTTCGGCGCGTGCATGGCGCCGCAGAACGCCTACCTGAGCGTCCTGGGGCTGGAAACCCTGACCCTGCGCGTGCAGCGCCAGTGCGCAAGCGCCCTTGCCCTGGCGCGTGCCCTCGCCCAAAACCCGCAAATCGCCCGGGTGGATTACCCGGGGCTGGAGGGCGGCGACTTTTATGACCTGACGCAGCGGCAGCTCAAAAACGGCATGGGCGGCGCGATTTTGACCCTGCGCACGGGCAGCAAGGAACGCGCCTACCGGCTGCTTAACCATCTGCGCTTGGCGCACATTGCCACCAACGTGGGGGATGTGCGCACCCTGGTGATCTGCCCCGCTCACACGATCTACGCCTTTTCCACGCAAGAGCAGCGGCGCGGCGCGGGCGCTTTCCCGGATTTGATCCGGGTGAGCGTGGGGCTGGAGGACGCGGAGGATTTGATTGCGGATTTCAGCGCCGCCGCGGCGGCGATGGGGGCGGACTGAAAGAAAAAAGGACTTTTTCAAAAAACGCGGAGAGGAGGCGGCTTGCTTTGCAGGCAGAGCTGATCCAATACTGCGAAAGCGGGAGGATCCCCTTCCATATGCCCGGTCACAAGCGCGGCGCGGCGCTGCCGGGCGGCGACCTGCCCTATCACATCGACGTCACTGAGCTGCCGGGGCTGGATAACCTCCACAATCCCACGGGAATCCTGCGGGAGGCAATGGAAAAAAGCGCCCGGCTTTGGGGTGGAGCCGAGGCGTTTTTTTTGGTCGGGGGCAGCAGCTGCGGAATATTGGCGGGCATCCGCGCCGCGACAAAAAGCGGGGATACGGTGCTGGTGGCGCGCAACTGCCACAAATCGGTTTTCCACGCGGTGGAATTGCTTTCGCTCCGGCCCGTTTTTCTGGAACCCGCGCGGGACGCGGCGTTTGGGATCTGCGGCAGCCTTGCGCCGGAAACCGTGCGCCAGGCGCTGGAGGCGCGGCCGGAAGCGGCGCTGTGCGTGCTGACCTCC
>JAISQZ010000042.1 GCA_031273905.1 Oscillospiraceae bacterium
AAAAAGGAGGTAACAAATCATGTGGAATGACACTTATGAAGCTTTATCCAATTATGAAAAAGGAGAATTTCGGCGGTTATGTAATTACCTCCTATCTCATACCTATCTCGTCCGCGATGTATATAAACCGGATAAACAATGGACCGAGCCCAATAGCGACTTTCGTATGGTAAATCGTCTCTTCGATTGTATGCGAGACTATTTTGCTTTGTCCGGTTGGAAATTGGAAAGAGATGATAATTATGGAGTCATCGCACTTTTTAACGAATATGGGCATAATCGTTTGAGGATAGACCGTTTTACAACTTTGTTCCTTTATACGTGTCGTCTCATATATGAAGAGGGACGGGAGCAAGGAGACAATTTGCATATCGTTCGAACCGATACAGGTGCGATTGTGGAAAAAATGAGAATGCTGGGTCTGCTTGATAAAGGAAAAACAACGCAAAAAGAACGCCTTGAAGCGCAACGCGCACTTGCACATTTTAACATCATACAAAAAACTGAAACCACAGCATGGAACGCCGACGGGAACGGCGCTTTGATTTTTCCATCTATTTTATCGATTGTTTCAAATCAAGGAATCAATGACATGATGTTAGAATTAGAAGAATTTCGTGCCGAGGATACGGATGCATCCGTGGTGTCAGAATCCCAAGAACTGGAGGAATTTGAATGAAACTACTAACAAAGCTTCTTCTGGTTCATTGGCACTACTTCAAACATGAATTAATAGAGTTCGGCGCTTTGAATTTTCTTACCGGTAAAAACGCCTCCGGAAAATCAACTATCATTGATGCGATACAGCTGATATTGTTAGGAGATACCAGTGGAAGCTTTTTCAACAAGGCGGCAAACGGACGCGGGAATCGGACACTTACAGGTTATCTTATGGGTGAATTAGGCGATGACGAGGAATCCGGGTTTCGATACCTTCGCAAAGGGCGTTTCACCAGCTATATTGCTCTTGAATTCTTCGATTCGGAAAAGAAGCGGTGCTTTACTGCAGGTTGCTGCTTTGATACATATTCCGAAAATGATACGCAAAAGCTGTTTTTTCTTTATGACGGCGCGATGCATACAAGTGGGTTTTTAAATGGTAATACGCCAATGGATATTACAGCATTACGCACGTTTTTAAAGGAGAACTACGCAGGGCACTTTGAAACAACAGAAGTTGGCAGGGATTTTCGAACCAAATTATATGGAAAACTTGGCGGCTTGCGCGATAGATTCGCCGGGCTGCTGAAAAAAGCGGTATCTTTCAATCCAAACGTAGATATTCAGCAATTCATTTCTGATTTTGTTTGTGATGCACAGCAGGCTGTCGATGTAAGCCACATGCAGGAAAACATAAGAAGCTATAAAAGGCTTGAAGCAGAATCGAACGTTCTGAAAGCGCGTATTGAATTGTTGGATAAAATTGTTAATACACATCAGCGTTATACTGTACATCGGAACAGTGAGATTCTGTACTCCTATTTAATTGATCGTGCGTCCGTTGAAATGAAAAGCATGGAACTTGCGCTTGCTGAAGAAAAAATAAAAGAAATCATGCGGCAGCTAAAATCGCTTGATTTTAATATATCAGATGGTGATATCCGTCTCTCCAAAATCCGTGATCAGCGCAATACGTTACACGCTCAACTATTAAGTGATAGCGGTGCACAGGCACTGGAGCAGATTGATCGCCAAATTATCGAAAAAGAAACACATATTCATAATGTTAAAAATGAATACGATAAATCGATGGGAGGACTTTTGTCTCGTATTGCTTCATGGCGCAAGCAAACTGAAGCTATGCTTCAAAAACTCGAGCTTTCGAACACCACATTATTGCAAGCGGGAATTGTTTCCCGCATCGGCGATATATGTGAAGAGGGACATCTTCTCCTCAAAAAACTCATTTCGTTTGCAGATATAAATGCGGAAACTGTTATAGAAATAGGAGGCTCCGGCTTAAACGCACTTTCTGATACTGTTGAGGGACTTAAACGACATTCCATAGAACTTTCATCTCGAATAAACGATGAGCAGAAAGCACTTGCAGAGCAGAGAGCGGAACTTGTTGCTGAACAGCAGTCTTTAGAAAACGGAATTTATCGTTTCCCCCAAGTTGCACTCGATTTAAAAGCCGCTGTTGAATCGCGCTTGCGTACAATAGCCAAGTGTGATGTCAACGTGCGTATTGTCGCGGAAGCTGCTGAAATCAGAAATGACAGATGGCGAAATGTGATAGAAGGATATTTAAACACACAAAAATATTATATTATTGTTCCGGAAGAGTATTTCAGGGATGCGTTGCGCGTTTATGATTGCCAATAAATTAAGATTGGAGCAAGAGTCCATGTTGACCGAATTAGGCAATAACCTAGAATAATTCTATTGATTTATGCGTATACTTATTGTAAGCGGTCATACTGTTTTTTGCGGTCATTCGATCAAGCTCCTTTATAAGATGTTTTTGTTTTTCATCTTGAAGCTTGACCGGATGGCTTTGCTTTTATGCATGATTTTGCATCCCCGCCGCCCAGCGCGTAGCCGCCCAAAAGCCGCGCCCAAAGCTCTGCGTACTCGCTGCTGAGCAGTTGGGTGACTGCCTCTTTAACGCCGTGGGGTGAAGAGCCTTCATTTTTCTTCACCCTTGTGAATGATATCTCATCTTGAGGAATTTGAAAAGTAAGTGCTTTTGCCGTGGGATTTGCCTGAAAAAGAATTGACTTGCTTCGCCGAAGCCGTTATAATGGCTCTGTCAGTATTTTTTGGAAAATGGGGGGAAGAGCCAATGCCCGTGCAAGCGCTTCGATTCCGGCAGGGAAGGTTTAAGATCCTGCACATGACGGATATTCAGGATAGCTGTGATGTTTCGCCGCAGGCCCTGCGGCTGATTGCCGCCGCGCTTGACCGCGAAAAGCCGGATCTTGTTGTCTTTACCGGCGATCAGATTGCGGGTTATTCACCCAAACTGAAAGGTTCCGGCGGTCCGGAAAACATCCGCAAAACAATCCGGCAGCTTCTGGCACCGCTGGAGGAGCGCGGCATCCCTTTTACCTTCACTTTTGGCAACCATGATGAGGGTTCCGCCCTGCCGCTCAGGGAGCAGTTTGCGGTCTATGCCGCTTCACCCTGCTGTGTGGCGGGCGATACGCCGGGAGTTTCCGGCTGCGGGAATCACCATCTGCCCATTTTCAGCGAGGACGGCGGCAAAATGGTGTTCAATCTCTATCTGCTGGATTCTCACGGGAATTCCGGCTTGGGAGGGTATGCCCCGCTGGAAGCGGATCAGGTGGACTGGTACCGCCGGACGCGGGAGGCGCTTAAGGCGCAAAACGGCGGCAGGGCAGTGCCTGCGCTGCTGTTTATGCATATCCCCGTACCTAACGTTTACGATATGCTGCGCAAGGTCAAAAAATCCAAGGGGGCGGTGCGGGGCTTCCGTTCCCGGCGCGGGGAGTATTACGCGCTCAACGAAGCCGATGCCCGGAAAGGCGCGGTCTTTGTGGAAACACCCTGTGTACCGGATACGGATGCCGGGCTGTTCGCCGCCGCGCAGGAGGAGCGCGAGCTTCTGGGCATGTATTTCGGGCATGACCATAAGAACGCCTTTGTTGGCAAGTGGCAGGGGATCGACCTAGGCTACACGCCCGGGATCAGTTTCAGCGCCTATGGTCCGGGCTTGCGGCGCGGCGTGCGTGTGATTGAGCTGAACGAAGCCGCGCCGGAACAGTACGAAACGCATGTGCTTACGATGCGGGAACTGCTTGGCGAGGAAGCGAGGCTGCCCTTTATGACAAAGCTGATGGATCAAACGCCGACAAGCTTTGACGACGCCCTGCCAAAGCTCCTTCGGCTGGCGCTGGGGCTTTTGGGGCTTGGCGCGGTGATTGCGCTGCTGGTTTTGTTTTTATAAAATCAAAAAAACAGGAGGAGTAACCCATGGGGAAAGAGAACTTTATGACAAGGCTGGATAACAAGCTCGGCGCGAAGCATCCGGAGCTTTGGAAGCTGGTCAAATTTTTCATTGCGGGCGGCATTTCCAACATACCGGAACTTGGCTCCTATATGCTGTGCCTCTATCTTTTTGGTGTGATGCGGATCAGTCGCTTGCCGGGCTTTCTTGCCTTTATGGAACGCTTTGTGAAGGCGGAGGAGGGTTCCAGCCTGGCGGCGGTGGTGTATGCTTATATGATTTCCACAGCCATCGGCTATACGGTTGCGTTCATCCTCAACCGCAAGGCGACCTTTAAGGCGGATTCCAACGTTGCCCTAAGCACCCTGCTCTATGTTATCATGGTGCTTTTCACAATCTTTGCCAACGGCTTAATAGGTCCTGTGATTTCCGATTTTGTCGGCGGTCTGATTCCCGCCGCAGCGCTTGCGCAAATCCTCAGCAAGCTGCTTGGCATGGCGGTTCCAGGGCTTTGGACTTACCCCTGCAATCGCTTCGTTATTCACCGCAAAAGGAAAAGCGCTTCAGTTTAATCAGGGGAGGGTTTGGCGATGCAATACCGCTCTTACGGCAAATCCGGCACGCAGATTTCCGCGCTGGGCTTTGGCTGCATGCGTCTACCGGAAATAGAGGAAAACGGCATTTGGCGCGTTGATGAGGAGGCCGCGACCGTGTTGCTGCGCAAGGCGGCGGCGCTTGGCGTCAATTATTTTGACACCGGCTATTACTATTGCCACCGCAACAGTGAGGCGGCGGTGGGCAAGGCGCTCAAGCCTATCCGGGAGACGGTGCTGCTTTCCACCAAGCTGCCTATGGGCGAAGTGAAGGACGCGGGCGATTACCGCCGCTGGCTGGAACACAGCCTCAGGGAATTGGACACCGGTTATGTGGATTACTACCATTTCTGGGCTCTTGACCGCAAAAGCTTTGAGGAGAAGGTGCTGGGGCTTGGGTTGCTCCGGGAGGCGCGCAGGGCGAAGGAGGAGGGGCTTATCCGCCATATCTCCTTTTCCTTCCATGATGACGCTGCGGTGATACGCGACATTATCGACAAAGGCGAACTCTTTGAGACGATGCTCGTGCAGTATAACCTGCTGGATCGCTCCAATGAGGAAATGATCGGCTACGCCGCCTCCAAGGGGCTAGGCGTTGCGGCGATGGGTCCGGTGGGCGGCGGCAGGCTCGCCGCGCCGACGGGGCTTGCGGCACGCGTCAGTTCGCTGGGTGCGCTGCCCACTTATGAGCTGGCGCTCAAATATGTGCTGGGCAATCCCAATATAAGCTGTGCGCTTTCCGGGATGCAGACGCAGGGGATGCTTGAAAGGAACGCCGCGCTGGCAAGCGACCCCGCTCCGATGAGCGCCGCGGAATGGCAGCGCGTGGGCGAGGCGGTGGAACAGCTTGAGCGCTTCAGCGATCTTTATTGCACCGGCTGCGGTTATTGCCAGCCCTGCCCGGCGAAAATTGATATCCCCAAGATTTTTAATTGCTACACCTATCACAATGTGTATGAGCTGCACGCGCACGCCAAAGAAATGTATGAGGAATACCGCACAAAGGGTGGAAAAACCTTGGTGAACTGCAAAAACTGCCGCTTATGTGAGCAGAAATGCCCGCAGCATATCCAAGTGCGCCGGGAACTGGCGAGGGTAGAAGGAGTGCTTGAACGTATATGAAAAAGCTTCGCCGACCGGTGACTGCGGCGCTCCTTTTGGCAATCGGTCTTTTGCTGCCGCAGATGTTTCATCTGTTTGGTTCAAAGCTAGGTCCCATGCTGCTTCCCATGCATCTTTCCGTGCTTCTTTCCGGGTTTTTGCTAGGACCCGTCTATGGCGGGGCGCTGGGGCTGCTGACACCGCTGCTGAGCCTTCTCCTTTCCGGAATGCCCCCCATGCCGCTAGCTTGGTTTATGATGGCGGAGCTTGGTATTTATGGCGTCAGCGCGGGCGTTTATTACCGCAAGGCGGGGCTTCCGGTTTTTGCCGCCCTGCCCCTGACGCAGTTGACAGGGCGCACCGTCGAGGCACTGGGGCTGCTGCTGCTCGGCTCACTGTTCCGGCTTCCCGGCGTACCAAGCGGGATGCTGGTGATCAACGCCACGGTCGCGGGCGTAGTCGGAATTGTGCTGCAATGGCTGCTCGTGCCGCTGCTGCTGAAGGCGCTTGGGCGCTTCGGGGGGAAGAAGAATGACTGAAGCGCAATTGCCGCCGCGGCTTGCGAAAGCCCGGCAGGCGTTGAGCGCCGGTTCGCACAGATGCGTGCTGTGCGATGCTTCCGGCAAATTGCACAGCTCCGGTGAGCATGGGATCCGTCCGCCGCTGCGCTGGCTGCGCGAAAACCCGACCCTGCTCAGCGGTGCCGCGGTTGCCGACCGGGTGATCGGGCTTGCGGCGGCACAGCTCTTTGTTTATGGTGGTGTCGCAGCACTTTGGGCGGAGACGGTCAGCAGCCCCGCGCTGGCGTTTTTGCGCGAACAAGGCGTTTTTGTTGCATACAGGGATTTGGTTCCGAATATCTTAGCCAAAGATGGCACCGCGCTTTGCCCGATGGAGCGCCGCGCACTCGCTTTGCAGGAGCCGGCAAAGGCGCTTGAATGCTTTAGCACGATAATTCAATAGAATTCTGCGGGGCGCGGGCGATTTTCCTTGCAAAATGTTGTATTTTGTGCTACTATTAAAGTTAGAATATGTGGGGAGTGAAGAAATGGATAAAATTTGGATTGTCTGGCTTGCGCTGATGGTTGGCTGCCTGATTTTGGAATCAGTTTCCTTGCAGCTGTTTTCAGTTTGGTTTGCCATTGGCGCGTTCGCGGCGCTGATTTCGTATCTGTTCCGTGCGCCGGAAGTGGCGCAAATCGCAATCTTCATTGTCGTTTCCGGCGTTGCCCTTGCCGCAACGCGCCCGCTGGTGAAAAAGCTGCTCCTAAAAAAAGTGGAACCGACCAACGCGGATCGCAGCATCGGCAAGGAGGGGGTAGTGCTGGAAGAAATCAACAACACCGGCGGTGCCGGGCAGGTCAAGCTGGAAGGCGTTGTCTGGACCGCGCGTTCCGTTTCCGGGGAGGTGATCCCGGCAGGCGCGTTGGTGAAGGCGGAAGCCATTCAGGGGGTCAAGCTGATGGTTTCCCGGGTCGAACAAACCGCTGAATCAGGGGAGAATCCGTCTCCCCAAGCTATAAGTAAGGAGTAATTGTTATGCTTTGGTTCATTCTTGGCGTCCTCTCGATCATCATTATCATTCTCGTGGTGGTCAATATCCGCATTGTGCCGCAATCGGTCGCCTATGTTGTGGAGCGCCTGGGCGCTTACAAAGAAACTTGGCAGACCGGCTTGCATGTGAAGATCCCGATTTTGGAACGTATTGCCAAACAGATTTCGCTCAAGGAGCAGGTGGCGGATTTTAAGCCGCAGCCGGTCATCACCAAGGATAATGTAACCATCCAGATTGATACGGTTGTGTTTTATGCGATCACTGACCCGAAGCTTTACACCTATGGTGTGGAGCGTCCGCTCACCGCAATTGAAAACCTGACCGCCACCACTCTGCGCAACATCATCGGTGACTTGGAGCTTGACCAGACGCTGACCTCTCGTGATACGATCAATACCAAGATCCGTATCATCCTTGATGAAGCGACGGATCCGTGGGGAATCAAGGTCAACCGCGTGGAACTCAAAAACATTCTCCCGCCGCACGAAATCCAGGACGCGATGGAAAAGCAGATGAAAGCGGAGCGCCAGCGCCGCGAATCCATCCTGCGCGCCGAAGGTGAAAAGGCCAGCAAGATACTCTCTGCCGAGGGAGAAAAGGAAAAGCAGATCACCGAAGCGGAGGGCGAAAAGCATGCCGCCATCCTGCGCGCGGAAGCCCGCAAGGAAGCCCGTATCCGCGAAGCGGAGGGTGAGGCGGAGGCCATTCTTTCCGTGCAACGCGCCCGCGCGGAAGCCATTCGCCTGATCAACCTTGCGGCGCCCGGCGAGGGCTATCTTGCGCTGCAATCAATGGAAGCCTTTATCAAGGCGGCGGACGGCAAGGCGACGAAGATCATTATTCCAAGTGAGATCCAAGGTCTAGCGGGGCTTGCCGCCGGACTGAAGGAAACAATCAGCGGCGCACCGCCGCAGGTGTAAGTAAACAGCATTTCAACATCAACCCCGCCCCGGTCGCGCCGTAAAAGGCATGACCGGGGCGGGATGGTTTATGTGATGTATATTTTTATCTTTGTATATCTGCGGCTTCCATCAAACGCCGCGCAAAACCGCGTCCAGCGCACCCAAAGCCTTCAAGCAGCGCTTGATGACTGCGTCCGCCTCCTCGTCGGTGAGCGTCGCTTTATCCGAACGAAGCTGCAAGCGGAAGGCAACGCTCTTCTTGTCAGGGTCAATCTGGCTTCCGCTGTAAACATCAAAGAGCCTGACGTCCTCCAGCAGCGCGCCGCCCGCCTTTTCAATTGCGCGGCGCAGCGCAAGCACGGGCAGTTGCCGCGGGCAAACCAGCGCAAGATCACGCAGCACCGCCGGAAAACGCGGCAGGCGCTTATAAACCGCAGCGCCGCGGCGCTTGGCGGCAATGGTGTTGAAATCCAGAACCGCCACATAAGCCCGCGTTCCCAGTTCATAATTTTCCTGCACGACCGGAGCAATTTCGCCAAGGCAGGCAATCCATTCATCGCCCAAGGTCAACGCCGCCGCGCGGCC
>JAISQZ010000050.1 GCA_031273905.1 Oscillospiraceae bacterium
CTCGCGTCCGTAATCCAGATAGAGCATGGAAGCCACGGCGTCCACGCGCAAACCGTCCGCGTGATATTGTTCCAGCCAGAACATCGCGCTGGAAATCAGGAAGGAACGCACCTCGTTCCTTCCGTAATCAAAGACCTTGGTGCCCCACTGCTTGTGCTCGCCCCTGTTCGGATCGGCGTATTCATAGCAAGGCTCGCCGTCAAACAGCGCCAAGCCATGCGCATCGCGCGGGAAATGCGCGGGCACCCAGTCCAGAATCACGCCCAGACCCGCCTGATGGGCGCAATCAATAAAATGCTTCAGATCCTTTGGTTCTCCAAAACGGGAGGTCGCCGCAAAATAACCCGTCACCTGGTAGCCCCAGGAACCGTCAAAAGGGTATTCCGTCACCGGCATCAGCTCCAGGTGGGTGTAACGCATCTCCACGGCATAGGGGATCAGCTCTTCCGCAAGCTTGCGGTAGGAAAACGGCTCGCCATCCGGAAACCGCCTCCAGGAACCTAGGTGCACCTCATAAATATTCACAGGGGATGCCTGGAGGTTTTTCTTCGCGCGTCGGCGCAGCCAGGCGGCGTCATTCCAGTCGTAGCCGCGCAGGGGATAATACTTGGAAGCGGTGCCGGGGCTGCTTTCCGCGTGGAAGGCATAGGGGTCGTCCTTGAGCGCCTGATGGTAGCCGCGCCCGGTAATGCAGAACTTATACGCTGCGAAGGGCTGCACCTCCGGCACCGCCGCCTCCCAAATCCCGCCGCTGCTGATGCGCTTCATCGGCGCGGCCTTGCGGTCCCAGTCGTTAAAATCGCCGACGACGCTCACTGCCCGCGCGTGAGGCGCCCAAACGCGGAACATTGCGCCGCTGCCGTCAGGCGCCGGATGCGCGCCGAGAAAATCGTAGCTCCTGGCGTTGTTTCCCTGGTGAAAAAGATAAACCGGCAAATCTAACGCTTTCATCCTCTTCCCTCCCCTCCTGCGGTTGTTTTTCCCATTATACCAAATACCGCGTGGGGATTCAAGGAAAATTCAATAAAAATTAGACCGCCTGCTTCCCCGCCGAACCGCGGCCCAAAGGTCAGGCGATTGCATACAGGCAAATCCTGCGCGAGGATTGCATAAAAGACGTGGAAATCAAAACTGATTGCGAAGAAAATATCTTTATGATTTTTCATTTGCATACTCTGCTGAAACGTTACTGAACACGGGATTTAGGGCGTGTTGCCACGCCCTAACAATTTTTTGTGTTCCATGACGGCGTTTCTCCCGTTTTTCGCCATCCGTTGAACGCCGCCTATTTATTCAGGGATCGGCGTGTTTTCCTTTTTCCATGCAGTTCGCTCCATGAGGACACGCACCGGAACCGCACGCGCAGCCGGGGCATTTCCCCTTCTTTTTATCCTTCACCAATTTTACGATAACGCCCACAACTGTGCCAAGCACCACCAGCAGCACAAAAATGGTGCCAAGGTATTCCGAAACAAACGCCGCCATCCCAATGCCCTCCTTTTGATATTATCGCGATCACGAAAAGGCGATTAAAAACAAACACCCAATAAAGATCCGTCCGACTTGCCATAGTGCGCGGCAACACGGCGAACCCGTTTGCTGCCTGAAAGAAGCGTTCAACCCAACGCCGCTCCTTGCGGCTGTGTTTACCGCGCCCCAAAAGAGCAATTTGCTTTGCTCTCTTGGGATTAATCCTTGCCTTACAGCACAAACTGCTCCGGGTCATATTCCGGCAAAAAAGGGCTGCGCTGCGGGCGGCGTTTGAGCGGGTCATAGCGAAAGCGCCTGCAATGAGATTGCTTGCGCATCACACCCTTTTCGGCGCAGAGCACACTGCTTCCATCCGGCGAGGGCTTTCCTTGCCGGCAATATTCGCACGCGGGCGGAAAATCCTTCCAGCGAAATAATGCTTTGCGGGCGGAACGCACCATTTGTGCTCGCCTCCTTCATTTTGCCTATATTTTAGCATATCTTGCGGTTGAGGTCAAGATCAAGAATGAGAAAAGCACAAAAAAACAGCGCGGCGGCCGCAGCGGGCGCGGAAATTGCCCAGGGACGGATGCTCTGCGCACTTTGCAGCGCTGCGGTTGGTAAGCCGCAGGGAAACCAGCGCAGCAATTGCGTGCAAAGCGCCGCCGCCAGCGCCGCGTGCAACAGTCGTGCGATCCAAAACCAGCGCAGCGCCAAGCCGGTTTTGCGCACATCGCCAAGAATCTGGCAGTGGACGCTCAAGCCTCCCCAGCCGAGAACCGCGCACAGGATGGGCAGACCTTGCCCGGTGCGCACAACCTGCACCGCGCCGGAGGAAACCTCCAGGATCGCGTTGAGCGAAGGAATGGCGCCGTGCATCCCCTGCGGCAACAAGCGCAGCAGTGCACAAAGGCACGAAAACAGCACCACCCAGGCGCAAACATGCAGGATGGCGCCGGTTGCTTGCGTGACCGCGCCCAGCAGGGATGCGGTCGCGGAGGCTTCGCTTGCGGTTTTGTTCGCCGCGGAAGGTTTTTCACACTGTGCCGCATCCGGTCTTTTTGCCAAGGGGGAGGTGTTCCCCCCTGCCGCGAGGAAGCGGGAAATCCAGCCGATTGCCAACCCGGAAAGCGTCAGCGCAAGCAGCGCGAGCAATCCCGCCTTGCGGCTGCCCATCAGGGAGGAGCCCACCACGCCGACCACATAGGCGGGACCGGCATTGACGCAAAACAGAAGCAGGCGGCGTGCCTGCTCCCGGCTGAGCAACCCGCGCTCAAGCAACTGCGCGGCGGATTTTGCACCCATTGGATAGCCGCCCAGGAAGCTGAGCAAAATGGTGCCCAGCGCGGCTGGCGGCTGGCGGAACAACGCCCACATCCCGCGGGCAACCAAACGGCGTTTGCCCCCGCCCGTCTGCTGCTGTTGCAGCAGCGCGGCAAATATGGCACCCAGCACAAAAAACGGGAACAGGGAAGGGACGATCACCTGTGCGCAGAGGAGAAGCCCTTCCTTTGCCCCCTGCGCGGCGGCGGGTGAAAAAACAAGCAGCAAGACCGTCGTGGCACAGCAAAGCCCGCCTGCCAGCCAGGGCAGGCTGCGCCGGAGCAATTCCTCCCGCCGCTGCCACGCCTTACCCTCCATTCCATCCGCTCCTTCCAAATCCAGCCCTGCGTCTTATACTATGCAGCCGGTGGTTGAAACAGAAGTCATGTTTGCGTCCTGTGAGGCATAAGAATGTTCCGGAGCCTGCGGGATCTTTTGATTTGCCATTTGGGGAGGTGGGCGCTTGGCGCGCAGGAGGCAAATGAACACAAAACCGCGCGGCAGCGTGCGGCAGACGGCGCGGCAGCTCGGCGAAGCGCTGGATCTGCCGGGGGAAGTGTTGCCGGGCTTTTCACACCTGGAGCTGCTGGGGAACCGCCAGGCGATTGTGGATGGCGTGAAAGGTGTAATCGCTTACAGCGATAGCTGCGTGCGGCTCAATTTGGGCGAACTGGTGGTGTCGCTGGAGGGCGCCGCGCTGTGTATCCGCTCATATCAAATGGAGCAGGTGATCCTGAGCGGCGTTATCGCCGCGCTGCATTTTGCGAATTCATAAACGGGCTTCGTGAAAAATAATCCGCGTTACAGATTGCTTCGCAAAGGATGGGACGCACATGCTTCTGATTCATTTCTTGCGGTTTTTACGGGGCTATGTCTGCTTTCGGGCTGCGGAGGGCTTCCCGGAACGTTTCCTCAACCTCTGTGCCGCGAAGGGCATCGCGGTTTGGGATGTCGGCTTCACAGACGGCTCGCTCTTCGGCTGCACCGATATTGCGGGCTATAAGGCAATGCGTGATTGCGCGAAGCGCTCGGGTATGGTGCTGCGGCTGCAAAAGAAGCACGGGCTGCCCTTTTTTTTGCACCGCTACCGCCGCCGGGTGGGGCTGCTGATCGGATTTGTGCTGTTCCTTGCGGGGCTTTGGGCGCTTTCCGGAATGGTGTGGAGCATTGAGGTGCAGGGAAACGCGCGTGTGAGCACAGAGGTAATTCTGGCGGCGTTTGAGGAGCAGGGGCTGAAACCGGGCGTGCCGCGCAGGGCGCTGAACCCCGTAAAAATGAGCGAGGAAGCGGGCAAGTCATTGCCGGATTTAAGCTGGCTTGCGCTCAACCTGCGCGGCAGCAGCGCAGTGATTGAGGTGCGCGAAATTATGCAGATGGAGCAAGCGCAGGAGGACGCACCGCAAAACATCGTTGCCGCCAAAGCGGGGCAGTTGGAAATTGTGGAGGTCTACCGCGGCGCGGCGCTGGCAAAACCAGGGCAGGCAGTTTTGCAAGGTGCGCTGCTGGCAAGCGGAATTGTGGAAAACAAGGATGGCAGCGCCCGCCTTGTCCACGCGCAGGCCTATGCCGTTGCCCGTACGCAGTTTTCGTTTGCGGTGCAGCTACCGCGCACACATACGGCGGCGCAGGTGAAAATCAAAAAAAGCCACCTGACGCTGCGCTTCCTGTGGTTTAAAATCCCTTTGGGGAAAAGACCGAAGCCCGCACAGGGCGAGCTTCTTTTGGTAAGTGAGCGTGTGTGGAATGCCGGGGAACGGCTGCTGCCGCTTGCGCTGGAGCGGTGCGCGCTGCTTTCGTTTGTTGAAGAGACTACGCGCGTGAGTGACCATCAACTGCGGCTGCAAGCTGCGCGGCAGCTTTTCGTGCAGTTCTGCGCCGCACTTTCAGGGGCGCAGGTGCTCACGCAGCAAACGGAAACGCACTTGGATTCCGCCGCTTGCGCGATCACGCAAAACGGCGCGGCGCTGGAAAACATCGGGCTGGCGCAGGAGATCGGCGGGAAATGAATCAAGATCTGCGGCAAATCTTTGGCGGCGGCAATGATTTGCCTGAGCAACGGCAATTTATGATGCTATCGCTTTCGACAAGGGCGGCGGCGCAATAAAGGCTATAGGGTGTGCCCGACCAAGAGCGCGGATCTTTGATGTCGTAATTGGCGGCAAGCGCAAGCTTCATCAAGCTCTCTCCCATCTATAAAAAACTCACATTTGTTCCGGTGCGCTGATTTTAAATCGACCAAGGAGGTTGGCGAGGGTGTCGCGCACGCAGGCGCACAGCATCAGCCGGGCTTGCATCAGGGCTTCGTCTTCGCAGCGCACGCGGCAGGCGGCATAAAATTTGTGAAACTGCGCGGAAAGTTCCATGCAAAAGCGGGTGACCCTTGCCGGGTCATAGTTTTGTGCGGCATGGATGATTTCACCGGTCAGGGAAGAAAGCAAGTGGATCAACTCGCGTTCCTCCGGACTGCTCAGCTTGCACAGTTCCTCCTTCGTGCATACGCGCGGCGTGATACCTTCCTCTGCAAGCTTGCGAAAAATACTGCAAATGCGCGCGTGGGCGTATTGGCAGTAATACACCGGGTTTTGCGCGGATTGTTCCAGAGCAAGATCCAGATCAAATTCCATTTGTGTGGCGGGTTCGCGCATATTGAATAAAAAGCGCACGGCATCAATGGGGATTTCCTCCAACAGATCCTCCAGCGTGATCGCCTTGCCGCTGCGCTTGCTCATACGCACCGTTTCGCCTTTACGGGTCAGGCGCACAAGCTGCATCAGGATGATATCCAGGCGACCGGCATCAATCCCAAGCGCCGGGAGAATCGCCTTCAGGCGCAGGGCATAGCCGTGGTGGTCACTGCCCAAAACGTCAATGGCACGGTCAAAGCCGCGCGTGACCAGCTTGTTATAATGATAGGCGATATCCGGCACAATATAGGTCGGCAAGCCGTTGGAGCGCACCAGAACAAAGTCTTTATCCAACCCAAAATCCGTGGCGCGGAACCACAGCGCACCTTCGCTTTCGTAGCAATTGCCGCTTTCGCGCAGCAGGGTGATCACACGCTCCACCTCGCCGCTTTGATACAGATGGCTTTCGCGGAACCAGGTGTCATAACAGATGCGATATTTTTCAATATTTTTACGCATGGTTTCCATGTTCTTTGGCAAAGCGAAATCAACCAGCGCCTTGCGGCGCTCGCCCTCCGGCAGTTGGAGGGCGGCTATGCCGTTGCTTTGGGCGAACTGCTGTGCAAGGTCAGTGATATCCTCCCCTTGGTAGCAGTCCTCCGGCAGTTCGATTTCCTCGCCGCAGTGCTGACGATAGCGGATATCCAGCGAAAGCGCGAATTTTTCGATTTGATTCCCTGCGTCGTTGACATAAAATTCCCGTTTGACCACATAACCCGCCGCTTCCAGCACCGCCGCCAGACAATCGCCCAGCGCTCCGCCGCGGGCATTGCCCATGTGCATGGGACCTGTTGGGTTGGCGGAAACAAATTCCACATTGATGCGCTTGCCCTGCCCAAAATCCGAACAGCCGTAGGCTTCGCCTTTCACAAGAATATCCCGTAAAATTTCCGCAAAATAGCGGTCGTTATAATAAAAATTCAGGAAGCCAGGACCCGCCGTTTCGCAGCGCAGGGCATAGCTTCCCTCCAAAACCAAGTGTTTTTGCAGCGTTTCGGCAATTTTGCGCGGCGCAAGGCGCAGCTCCCGCGCCCAGGTCAGGGCGGCGTTGCTGGAAAGGTCACCGTTTGCGCGGTCACTGGGGATTTCCATCAGAAACGCCCCTGCGGGGGCGGCGGGCAGTTCCCCCGCCAGCGCCGCTTTTTGGGCGGCCTGCAAAATGGCTCCGCGCAGTTGCTCCTGCGCATCAGAAACGAGATATGACATAAAAAAAACTCCTCTTGCATCAGGGCGCACCGACACCACCGCCGTGCGCCCTCTTTTTGGCGGATCTCGCGCCTAGCCATGCAAATTTTCATGCAATACGCCAGAATGGCGGCAAAAAATCCGTTCAAAAACAGAGCGCTTCGGGTAGTGTTAACACGCCTAATTCTCTTGCGCGGTGCCCTGTGCCCCACGCTTGCGTACGCTGATATCCATGCGGTTGCTGGATAGCATATCGGCGGAAAAATCAAGGGTATACCACAGGCGGATGCTGCCGCCCTCTTGGTTGAGGGAGGATTCCACCGAACGCGCATAGACGCCCAAGTGCATCATTCCGCCCGGGGTGTTGTAATAACAGCTGTGGCGCACGCCCTGTTCCAGCGTGATTTCCAAAGGATAATTCCCATCGCGGGAAAGGGAAACCAGATTTTTTTGGATGCGCAGCGCCGCTTTGCTGCCCTCAAGCCCCTCGCTTTGTTCCACATAATCCAACTGCCAGCCGCCACCATTCTCCGGAGGAAGCTCCGCTAGGATGCCGTCGCACATCATTTCGGAGGAATGGCGTTCGCCTTCAATCTCGTGCGAATCGCAAATTTCAATCATCACGGGATATTTCTTTTTTTGTGGCGCTTTCTTCATGCTTCCACTTCCTTTTCCTTGGGCACGCAGGCAAGCCCCAGTTCAAGCAGTTGTGCCCCACCCGCTGGCGAGGGACATTGCGTCATCGGCTCCGAAGCGTTTTGCACCTTTGGGAAGGCAACCACATCGCGCAGGCTTTCGCAGCCGAGCAGTTGCATTACAAGGCGATCCAACCCCAGCCCCATGCCGCCATGCGGCGGCGCACCATAGCGGAAGGCGTTTAGCAGAAAGCCAAATTTTTGCTGTGCTTCTTCGTCGGAAAGTCCAAGCAGCGCGAAAATCCGTGCCTGCAAGCCGGGATCCGTGATGCGGATGGAGCCGGAGGAAAGCTCAATGCCGTTGAGCACCAGATCGGCGGCATTGGCAATCACGCCCGCCTTGTCGTTTTCCAGGATGGCAAGGCATTCCTCCTTGGGGGAGGTGAAGGGATGGTGCATCGCAATGAACTGCTGCGTTTCCTCATCCCAATCAAAAAAGGGGAAATCCGTCACCCAAAGAAAGTTGAGCTTGCCCTGTGGGATCAGTTCCAGGCGCTTTGCGAGTTCCGTGCGCAGCAAGCCCAGAACCGAAAGCACGGTGCGATTTTTGCCATCCGCTACAAGGAACAGCACGTCGCCCGGCTGCGCCTGCGCCTTTGCCAAAAGCGCCTGCATGGTTTCTTCCGATAAAAATTTGCCGAAGGAGGAGGCAATGCCGCCATCCCCGCTCAGGCGTGCCCATGCAAGCCCCTTAGCGCCAAGCCCTTTGCAGAATTCCGTCAGCTTATCGATTTCCTTGCGGCTCAGGCGCGAGAAGGCCGCCTTTGCGGTGATCCCCCTCACACTGCCGCCTGCGGCGACAGCATCCTCAAATACGGCGAAGCCGCAGTTCCGCAGCGCTTCGCTGCAATCAAAAAGCTCCATGGCATAACGGGTATCCGGCTTGTCGCTGCCGAAGCGTTCCATCGCCTCCTGAAAGGTATAACGGGGCAAGGGGAGAGCGATTTCCAGCTTCAGTTCATCACGCAGACGGGCAAGATAGCCCTCCACCATCACCAGAAGCTCTTCCATTGTCACAAAGGACATCTCTAGGTCAATCTGCGTGAATTCCGGCTGCCGGTCGGCGCGCAGATCCTCGTCGCGAAAGCAGCGGGCCAATTGCATATAGCGGTCAAAGCCTGCCACCATGGTCAATTGCTTATAAAGCTGAGGTGATTGCGGCAGGGCATAAAAGGAGCCGGGATGCACCCGGCTGGGAACAAGGTAATCCCTCGCGCCTTCCGGGGTGGATTTGATGAGCATCGGGGTTTCAATTTCGATGAAACCGTTTTGATCGAAATAATCCCGCGTGATTTTTGTGACCCGGTGCCGCAGGAGCAAATTGCGCTGCAGATCCGGGCGACGCAGGTCAAGGTAACGGTATTTCAGGCGCAGCAGCTCGCTGGTCTGGCTGTTTTCCATGATTTCAAAGGGCGGGGTATCGCTTTTTGCCAGCAGCAAAAGCTCTTTGACCTCCAGCTCCACCGCGCCGGTGGGCAGCTCCGGATTCTTTGCGCTGCGCTCGCGCAGCACACCGCTTGCCATAACCACATATTCGCTGCGCACCCTCCGCGCTTTTTCGAGGGCTTCGGTCGGGCTTTCTTCATCAAAGGCCAATTGCAAAATGCCGCTGCGGTCGCGCAAATCAAGGAAGATCAACGCGCCGAGATCGCGCTGGCGCTGCACCCAGCCCGCAACGGTGACTGTTTGCCCAGCGTCAGCCAAGCGCAGCGCACCGCACATGTGTGTGCGCTGTTTTGTGCCGAGAGAATCCATACATGTTCCATCCTTCAAAAAGAATCAGACCTTCACAGTAACACAACTGACCAAGGAACTGCCCCTGTTGGCAATTTTTTCCTTGAGCCGCTCCTCGCATTTGCTCTGCCCGCTGCCGGAAACAAGGGTTGCCTCAACGGTTTTTCCGGCGGGCAGCAGTTCAAGTGCAGCATTTATCGCAGGGGGCACATTTCCCGCCCAAATGGGCGCAAACAGCCGGATGCGTTCGCAGGTGTTGAGTGCGGCGCTCAGCGGCGCGATTGCCCAGCCCCTGCCGCGCAAGGCAAAAAAGACCCCCATCGCAAGAGCTTTTGGAAGGCTTGGACGGCGTTTATCCTTGATCTCAAGGAGCTGTGCGGGTTCCTGCGCCGCAAGCGCCTGCGCCAGTGCGCTGGTGTGCCCGCTGTAGGAGTAATAAAGGATCAGTGTTTTCATTTTGATATGACCTCCCAATTCGGTTGATATCAAGAATCAGAAGCCGCCCGCAAGCGCCTCTTCCAGCTCCTCCTGCGCCAGACGCAGCAGGATGCGTTCAAATGCTTCCCCGAATTCCGAAAGGGAGAGCACCTCCTCCGCGCCGGTGGACATATTTTTCAGCCTTGCACGCCCGCTGGTTAGCTCCTCTTCGCCCAGCACCACCGTGAAACGAGCGCCGATTTTATCGGCATATTTCATCTGCGCTTTGAGTGAACGCCCGATGATATCGTATTGTACGCCCCAACCGTCCGCACGGATTTCCGCCGCAATGGCAGCGGCTTTTTGCAAGGCCTCGCCGGTCATCGTTGCCAAAAACAGCTCACAGGGGAACGCTTGAGGCAGAGGCGCCTGCAAAGCGCGCAGCTGCATCCAGACGCGCTCCAGCCCCAGCCCAAAGCCGAGCGAAGGCGTGTGCTGCCCGCCCAGCTCCTCGATTAACCCGTCATAGCGCCCGCCGGCACCCAGCACCAGACCGGTAAGCTCCGGAAGCTCTGAAACAAACTCGAATACCGTACGGGTATAATAATCCAAGCCGCGCACAATCATCGGATTAACCTCAAAGGGAATTTCCATAGCGCCCAGCAGATGCTTCACCTGCTCAAAGTGTGCCGTGCAATCCGGGCAAAGATGCTCTGTTACGCGCGGAGCCTGCGCTGCGGCTGCGGAACAAATCGGGCTTTTGCAGTCTAGGATGCGCATGGGGCTGCGTTCCAGGCGATCCTGGCAGGTGGGGCAAAGCGCAGCGGTCTTTGTGTGAAAAAAAGTCCGCAGCTTCTCCAGATAGCTCTTGCGGCATTCCGGGCAACCGATGGAATTGAGCTCCAGCCGGTAATTCGTCAGTCCTAGGGCGGAAAACACAGCGTTTGCAAGCGAAATCAACTCCGCGTCGGCAATCGGATCCGCCGCGCCGAAGCATTCTGCGCCGAACTGAGTGAATTCCCGCAGCCTGCCCGATTGCGGTTTTTCGTAGCGGTAGCAACGGGTGACGTAGCTCACCTTGCGGGGCAACGCTTCACTGAGCAGCCCGTGCTCCAGGCAAGCGCGCGCCGCGCCCGCCGTACCCTCCGGGCGCAGCGTGACCGAACGCCCCCCTTTGTCAAAGAAGGTATACATCTCCTTTTGCACCACGTCCGTGGCGTCGCCGACGGAACGCTCAAACAGCTCCGTGTGTTCAAATACAGGTGTGCGGATCTCACTGTAACCGAAGGCTTCGGCGGTTTCCAGCGCGGTGCGTTCTATGTAGCGCAGCTCGTGGGCTTCCCCCGGAAGGATATCCTTTGTGCCGCGCGGCGCTTTTGTGATCAGTGCCATGAATGATTGTTCCCCCTTGTGCTTCCCGGGCGTTGCTTCCGCGCACCGGGATGCCCTGTTCATAGAATATGTGGCTTCAGAGCCTGCACTTGCAAAATTTTTGACTGCAGCGGCGCAAGCGCAGCGCTTTAACGGATTACTTTACAGAAATGCACGCCTTCGTCACCATTCAATTTTCCGGCGGCTCTGCTTCTGGATTTCGCGCCAATCAAGGTCGCCGCGTTCAAGGGCGTGGATCAGGGCTTCCGCCGTGGCGATGTTGGTCGCGACAGGAATGTTATGCACGTCGCAAAGGCGCAGGAGGTTGTTTTCCTCCGCGTCCGCGCCTGCGTTGATGCCATCGCGGAAGAGCATAATCAAATCCAGCTCATCGCAGGAAACCATGGATTCAATCTGCTCCACGCCGCCTTGCCCGGAATAGAGCATTTGCACTGTCAGACCCGTGGCTTCCTGGATAATGCGCCCTGTGGCGCCTGTTGCAAAGAGGGTGTGCTTGCCAAAGACCCCGCAGTAGGCGATGCAAAACTGCGTCATCAGTTCTTTTTTGGTATCGTTCGCAATTAAGGCGATGTTCATTTGATTGCCACCTTTATCTAGAATTTGTGGTTTTAATTGCTTAAGGGTGCAGGGAGGTGAGCGGAATATCATTCCTTTTCCGGTTCCGGATTTTCTTCCGCGCCGCCCTCCTGCTCGGGCAGCGCGTCAGCCGGCTCGTCTTCATTGGGCGGCGTACAGGCGATGGTGACCACACGTTCGCCCCCGGTGGTTTTCATTACGCGCACCCCCCGGGAGGGACGGTTGAGGACGCTCACCTGCCCGACCGGAATACGGATGATCACGCCGTCTGAGGAAATGAGGATCAGATCCTCGCTCTCCTCCACCACGGCAACCGCCGCAACCGCGCCATATCGCGCTGTGTGGTAATTGGTTATGCCCTTGCCGCCGCGGGATTGCAGGCGGTAATTTTCCGGCTCGCTCCGGCGCCCCAGTCCC
>JAISQZ010000126.1 GCA_031273905.1 Oscillospiraceae bacterium
GGTTGCATGAAATATGCCAAAACAGTATAACACAAAACGCCCGGGGGCGCAAGGGCTTTTTTGATTTTTGTGCAATTCACACATGAAACCGTTAACCCCCACATCGCGCTTCCTCCAAACCTTTGTGAATTTGTTTGGCAATCTCGTAGGCAAGATTGACCGGAACCGCATTGCCAACCTGTTTATACTGACTGCCAACGCTTCCGCAGAACTGCCAGTCATCGGGGAAGCATTGAATCCGTGCGTTTTCACGAACCGTAAATGGTCGCGCCTCCAATGGATGACATCTTTCCGTTTGCTTTTGCGACGGAGAAGTCAAAACCGCGAGTGACGGCTCGTCCAAACTCATTCGCCGCAATATCCCGGTTCGTCCGCCGCCCATATTCCAGCAGCTTTTCATGTATTTCTTGGCGATATCCGGCGGAATATCGCGCCAATATCCGCCCGCCGGCACCAGTTCAAAAATTTTGCGTTTGTGCTCGGAGTATTCCGCGCCAACGCTCGGCGGCACGTCCGAAAGCACCTCACGCAAAACGGGCTTGTGCTTATGCTCCGTGGGAAACGCAAGCTTGATTTTATCCGCAAGGTCGTTGCGAACGCCGATGGTAATCAGCCGTTCGCGCTTTTGTGCCACGCCGAAGTCCCACGCATTCATTACCCTTTTCTGAATCGTGTACCCCGCGTTGGCGAATATATCAAGAATCGTCTGATACGTTCGACCACGGTCGTGGGTAAGCAATCCCCTCACGTTCTCAAAGAGGAAGGTCTTAGGGCGCAGCTTTTCAAGGAACACGGCGTAGTGGTAAAACAGCGTCCCGCGGGCGTCGTCAAGCCCTAATCCTTTTCCCGCATAAGAAAAAGGCTGACAAGGTGCGCCGCCCGACAGCATATCAAGTTCCCCGACCGGAATTCCAAACACATCAGGCAAGTTATACGGCGTCAAATTTGCTATGTCGTCGCATATGACGTTCCATGCAGGGCGGTTTGCTCTAAGCGTAGCTGCGGCATCCTTGTTGAACTCTATTAAGACAAGCGTGTCAAAGCCCGCTTGCTCTATGCCAAGCGCAAGCCCACCCGCACCCGCGAACAACTCTACGGCTGTAAATTGATTTGGTTCTTTTGCTTGCGCACCCACAGGCGGTCACCCCTTTCGCGTAAACACAAATATACATTTTGTTTAAACATGATTACAATCTACCAAACCGAAAACGCTTCAATCGCTCCGCAGGAGCTATTGTAACACATAGCCCGTCTGAAATCAACCGTGGGAACTTTCACCTCGCTTCTTGACTTGTTTTTTCTTTTGCTGTATAATGACCATAGTGTCTGCGCCGCAAACAGCGGCACACGCCAAGCGCATAATCGCTGTTCGCTTCTTCCTGTGAAGTGCTTGACCCGCACTGATTTTTTTGCATACGGAAAGGAAGGTCTCCTGTGAAAACCTATCACCTCGCCGTCATCAAGGGGGATGGCATCGGACCCGAAATTGTGGACGAAACCACCAAGGTGCTCGATGCCGCGGGCAAACGCTTCGGCTTCCGTTTTGATTACCGCCCCTGTCTGCTGGGCGGCTGCGCGATTGATGCCGTTGGCGTGCCGCTGCCGGAAGAGACCGTGCGCATCTGCAAGGGCGCGGATTCCGTGCTGCTTGGCGCGGTCGGCGGCGAAAAATGGGATACCCTGCCCGGGCATCTGCGCCCGGAAGCCGGTCTGCTTGGCATACGCGCGGCGCTGGGGCTTTACGCCAATCTGCGCCCCGCGCGCATCTTCGCGCCGCTGAAGGAGGCCTCGCCCATCAAAAGCGCCGTCATCGGCGAGGGGCTGGATATCATGGTCGTGCGGGAGCTGACCGGCGGCATCTATTTCGGTGCGCGCGGGCGCAGGGAAATCGACGGCGTCCCCGCCGCCTATGACACGGAATGCTATTGCGTGCCGGAAATTGAGCGCATCTGCCGCACAGGCTTCGCGCTTGCGCAAAAGCGGGATAAACGGCTTTGCTCCGTCGATAAAGCGAACGTGCTGGAATCCTCCCGTCTGTGGCGCGAGACGGTGACGCGCCTTGCGGAAGATTACCCTGAGGTGGCGCTTTCCCATATGTATGTGGACAACTGCGCGATGCAGCTGGTGCGCAATCCCCGGCAGTTCGATGTGCTTGTGACCTCGAACCTGTTCGGCGATATCCTTTCCGATGAGGCCTCCATGATCAGCGGTTCCATCGGGATGCTGGCGTCCGCAAGCCTTGCCGGGGGCGGCTTCGGCTTATATGAGCCGATCCACGGCTCCGCGCCGGATATTGCGGGCAGGGGCGTTGCGAATCCTCTGGCGGCAATCCTTTCCGGCGCGATGCTGCTGCAGTATTCCCTGGGCGAACCGGAGGCCGCGCAGGCAATCGAGCTTGCGGTGAACGGGGCGCTTGCCGCGCTGCGCACGCCGGATATCTGGGAAGAGGGCTGCAAAAGGGTCGGCACAAAGGAAATGGGGGACGCGGTGGCCGAACGGCTGCCGGGTTAAGCGCCTGTATTCATAGGATGAAACGGCGGCGTTGCGCTCTGTGCGCTCTGTGAATACAGGTTCTTAAACAACTTGATCGGAGAAATCGTATGCACAAAGGATTGTCGCAAGCCCTCCTTCGGCAGCTCGGCGTTTTCGCCTGCCTTGCCGTCTTGCTGACGGCGCTTTTTCTTGGATCTATGCTTGCGGTCTACGCCATCCCGCAGCGCTGGATACAATCCAATGCGGAAAAATCCATCAAGCTGATTGACGACAACAAGGTCGGGCTTTGGCCTTGGTTTTCCATCGGCAAAACCGGCGTGACGATGGATTACAAAACCGATCAGCGCATGTTTGAATATGCCCTGCGCGAAAAAGGGGATGCCCTGCTGCGCGAGGAGGAGGGCGCAAAAAGCTCCGCCCTGCGCGCGGCGCAGGTGCCGGATTACGCCCGTTACTGGCACGGCTACCAGGTTTATCTGCGTCCGCTGCTGCTCCTGGGCGACCTTGCCGCCCTGCGCGGCTGGAACATTCTGGCGCAATACGCAATGATTATGCTGCTTGCGTCCTTGATCGCCAAGCGGCTGCACACGCTCTTCGCGCTTTGCTTCGGCGCTGCGCTGGCGGCGGCGGGCTACCTTGTGGTGCCGCTTTCCTTCCAATTTTCCAGTGTGTTTTTGGTGATGCTCGCGGCGTCCAACCTGCTTCTGCTTTTCTATGGCAAGCCTTTTTTCCGAAGATGGCTGCCGCAGTTTTTCTTTTCCGTCGGCGCGGTCACCGTTTTCCTGGATCTGCTCACCGCGCCTGTCATCACGCTGGGCATCCCGCTCACCCTGCTGCTGCTGCTCAAAATGAAGGAAGGGGAACCGCCCGGAAAAACACTTTGGTGCGCCGCAAAACAATCCGCCGCCTGGGGCGCCGGCTACGCCTTCCTTTGGTTCGCCAAGTGGTGCGTCGCAAGCGCGGTGCTCAAGCGCAAC
>JAISQZ010000236.1 GCA_031273905.1 Oscillospiraceae bacterium
GCGTGGTGGTGGATTCCGGAAAATTTGACTGGGCGCACAGCGGCAAATTCCCCGGGCTTTCGCAGCCCAACCCCAGCTATCACGGCGCGGTGTTCACGCAGGTGGCGGGGAACCTCGCCTATATCATCAAGCTGCGCACCACACTGATGCGCGATACCGGGGCGGTGCTCAGTCCCTTCCACTCCTTCCTTTTCCTCCAGGGACTGGAAACCCTCTCCCTGCGCGTGGAGCGCCATGTGCAAAACGCGCTGCGGGTGGTCGCGTTCCTCAAGGCGCACCCCCAGGTGGAGGCCGTCAACCATCCCGCCCTGCCGGAACATCCCGACCACGCGCTTTATAACGCCTATTTCCCGCAGGGCGCAGGTTCCATCTTCACCTTTGAGGTAAAGGGCGGCGCGGAGGAGGCCAAAAAATTCACGGAAAGCCTGGAACTGTTTTCTCTGCTTGCCAATGTTGCCGACGTGAAGAGCCTGGTCATCCACCCGGCGAGCACGACGCATTCCCAGCTGAGCGAGGAGGAGCTTCTTGCGGGGGACATCAAGCCCAATACCGTCCGCCTTTCCGTCGGCACGGAGCACATTGACGATATTCTTGCCGACCTTGCGCATGGCTTTGCCGCTGTTTGAATACTCTTATAATATCTAAATATCCATACAGAAAGTGTGATTTGAATGCCAATTTATGAATCCATCACCGACCTGATCGGCAAAACGCCGCTGCTTTCGCTGGAAGGGTACGCCAAGGAAAAGAACCTTCACGCCAGCATCCTTGCCAAGCTGGAGTATTTCAATCCCGCCGGGAGCGTCAAGGATCGCATTGCCAAGGCAATGATCGAAGAAGCGGAGGCTGCGGGTGCACTTAAGCCCGGCTCCGTTATCATTGAGCCCACCAGCGGCAATACCGGCATCGGGCTGGCAAGCGTCGCGGCGGCAAAGGGCTATTCCGTCATCCTCACCATGCCGGAAACCATGAGCGTTGAACGGCGCAACCTTCTGGCCGCCTATGGCGCAAGGCTTGTGCTGACAGAGGGCGCCAAGGGCATGAAGGGCGCCATCGCAAAGGCGGAGGAGCTTCACGCCCAAATACCCGGCAGCTTTATCCCCGGTCAGTTTGAAAATCCGGTGAATCCCGCCGTGCATTACGCAACCACCGGTCCGGAAATCTGGAACGATGCCGGGGGTCGGGTGGATATCTTCATCTCGGGGGTTGGCACGGGCGGCACCATCAGCGGCGCGGGGGCCTATCTTCGGGAGAAGAATCCCGCCGTCAAGATTATTGCGGTGGAGCCGGCGGATTCCCCCGTGCTCAGCCAAGGCAAACCCGGACCGCACAAAATCCAGGGCATCGGCGCGGGCTTTGTGCCGAAAACCCTGAATACGGGCATCTATGACCAAGTCATCACCGCCAGGCACGAGGATGCCTTTGTCGCCGCGCAGCAGCTGGCCTGCGCGCAGGGCGTTTTGGTGGGCATTTCCTCCGGCGCGGCGCTTTGGGCTGCGGCGCAGATGGCGGCACAGGCGGAAAACGCGGGCAAGGTCATTGTGGTCATCCTGCCGGATACCGGCGAGCGTTATCTTTCCACCGCGCTGTTTGCGCGCTAGACGGAGCCATCCCGGGCGGGCAAACACAAAAAGCAGGGGGTCAGGAGAACCAAATCTCCCGGCTCCCTGCTTTTTTCCGGCAGGTTCATCAAGTTCCGGTCGCGCCCTGAAACACAGGTACGCTGTCGCCCGCAATCTTCGTCACATGCGCCGAGGCCTCCCGGTACATATCCCAGCCGCTGGAGGAATAAAAATCACTGCGCGTATATACCCCTGCGGGTACAAGCGAATAATAGTTGCCGCCGCCGGTACGCGCACGGTAGGTAAAGGTCGGCAGATAATCCGCCGTCTCAATCACAGTCCTGCCGTTTTCGCCGCGCGTTACGGTAGCGCTGAGCAGCATGGAAAACTGCGTCTTGTGCATCGGCTTTTGCAGCCCGTATTGGTCGGCAAAAAAATTGCCCAGCGAAAACGCGCAGAGGCTGCGCCCGCCGTCCTTGCCGGGGAACCATTCCACCGGCTGCACACAATGGGAATGGCTGCCCATGAGAACGTCCGCGCCGCCCTTGCACAGCAGCGCGGCAATTTCGCGCTGGGCGTCTGTGGGGGCGTCGCGGTATTCCCAGCCCCAGTGCAGCGAAAGTATGATGAATTCCGCCCCCGCCGCGCGGCAGGCCTCCATATCCGCGATCATGCGCGGCACATCCGCCGTATCCGCAGAGGAAAAGCGGCGGATTGCGTAGCCGCGTCTCTCCTCCGGTATGGCTTGCTCCAGCCCGTTGACCGCATCGGTGTAGGCGATGATTCCCACCTTGATCCCCTTTACGTCCACGATGCGGTAGCGGTCGTAGTCTTCCTGCGAGGCATAGGTTCCCGTTGCGGCAACCCCCGCCTTCTTAAAGTTTTCCTTGGTCGCAAGCAGCCCGTCCCAGCGCTTGTCAAAGCTATGGTTGTTGGCGTTCACAAAAAAATTGAAGCCGATTTTTTTCAGCGTCGGCAGGATTTCATAGGGCGCGTTGAAGCGCGGATAGGTGGAAAGCTCCCGGTTCCCTCCGAAGACGTCAATGGGCGTTTCCACGTTGCATAAAGCAAGGTCGCCATCCACAAAGGGGTCGATTCGCTCAAAAAAAGGATCAAAATCGTAGCGGTTATCCCCCTTGGAGGCCGCCTTGATGGGACCGCTGTGCAACAGCACATCCCCCGCAAATTGGAGCTTGATCACCGGGGGCGGCAAAGCGGCGGAGGACGCGGCGCTGTTTGCGGCGGGCGCTCCGGTCTCCGGCGCGGGCGGCAGGGTCTGCGTCGTATAAACCGCATAAACCGCGCAGCCAATCAGCAGCAGCGCTGTCGTTAACATGCAGGCAATCAGGCGTTTGCGCATGGAGCCGCACATCCCTTCGAAAAAAATCTTGACGGAAGCTTCGTTTTAAAAACAGAGCCGCAACCGGTTCTGGCAGAATTGCCGCCCCGCACAGGCGCTTCCCCGGCGCAGGCGGCGTTATGCGCGAAGATTCTGTTGCCGACGCTGGTTACGGGCACAAAAACAATCCTCCTAGTCCTAGGGGCTGTCTGCTATCCCTTCCGGGCGGGCGGTCATGGGGCAGTTCGCTTCCATTCCGTTTTCCTTCAGGTAAGCGGTGCCCCAGGCATACATTGCCGTCAAAATCGGCTTAATGCTTTTGCCGAAATCGGAAAGCCGATATTCCACCTTTGGCGGCATGACCTGCGCCGCCTGGTATTTCGGGAGCGGACGGGATCTGGAAGTTGCACTGACGATCTTTATTTCTGTGCTGGTGATCGCCTGCCCCTGCGCACTGGGGCTTGCAACGCCGACGGCCATCATGGTCGGCACGGGCAAGGGCACGGAAAGGCGGTGGGCGAAGCTATCCGGCGAAGGAAAAACCGTGCTCTATGTTTCGCTGGACGGCGCCTTTGCGGGCGTCATCGCCGTTGCGAATACTGTGAAGCCGGGCAGCCGCGCCGCGATTGCCCGTTTGCGCAGGATGGGCATTGAGGTCATCATGCTCACCGGGGATAACGAAAGAACCGCCGCCGCCATCGCCCGGCAGGTGGGGATTGACCGGGTGCTCGCGGAGGTGTTGCCACAGGACAAAGGCCGCGAGGTCAAAAAATTGCAGACGCAGGGGCGGGTGACCGCCATGGTGGGCGACGGCATCAACGACGCCCCGGCGTTGGTGCAGGCGGATGTGGGCATCGCCATCGGTTCCGGCACGGATGTGGCGATGGAATCAGCGGATATTGTGCTCATGCGCAGCGACCTGGGCGACGTCCCCGCTGCGGTTGAGCTGAGCCGCCGCACCATCCGCAACATCAAGCAAACCCTGTTCTGGGCTTTCGGCTATAATGTGGTGGGAATCCCCGTTGCGGCGGGGCTGCTCTATCTGCTGGAGGGGAAGACCGCCGGCGCATCTAAGCCCCGCTCCCTTGCTGTGCGGTCGCTTCCTCAGCGGCGCCGTGCGTCTCCGCCGCTTCGGGCGGCGGCAACAGCCTTGCGCTGCGCTTAATTTCAACGGAATTATAAAGCTTTTTAAAGGAAATCAGCGCCTTCGCGCGCGCGTCGCAATGCGGGCAATAAAACTCCGCCTGAAAGCCGCGGCTGGCAAAGCGCCAGTCCGTCAGCTGCTCGGTGGGCTTCCCGCAATTGCTGCAGACGTAATAAAGCTTCTCCCGATCCACCAGGGGATTGTTGATGTCGCTGATGATGCGCGGCTTGAATTCCAGCTCCGCAAAAAAAGCTTGGTCGCAAACGCGCACGAAGGCGGCAAAATCCGTTTCGTCAAAGATGTGCGGCAGACACTGCGCGGCAAAGCGGCTGTCCTCCAGCGCACGATGGAAGGCGACGGTCTCCGCATTGACGCCCAGCCGCGCACCCGCCGCCGCAAGCCCCACCTGCTGTGCGCGGGAGGTGTTGAAGCGGTGCTGAAAATATTGCTGCAAATCCATGTATTTTTGCAGGTAAGCCAGGTTGCGCGAACCGAGGAAATAACGGGTGTTCGCCAGCAGCACGCGCAGATCCCCGTCCCCCCAGGTGAGCACAACGTGCTCCTTTGCGCCAATCCATTCGCGCAGGCGCGTGATCGCCTGCGCAAAGGGCAGACCCTGCGCCAGATCCTTTTTGCTCAGCTTTGTCATTTCCCTGACGTGAGCCTGCAAACGCCCGCCGGTCTGGGAGCGTATCAGGCAGGAAAAATGGCTGATCTCGCGAAAATCCGCGTCAAGCATCACCGCGCCGATCTCAATGATCTCATTGAAAAAGCCGTGTATTTTTGTCCCATAGACGGAGTTCCATTCCAAATCCATGACGATATAAACCATGACAACCCAATCCTAGCGCGAGTGCGCAAAAATATTCAACCCAATTTTAAGAAGTATAGCACAGCGCCGTCTGTTTTGCAAGGTATGATCCGCAGGTTTTTTGGGTACACTGTGGAAAAGCGCATGGAGGGGGCGGGACAGCACTTGCACAGCAAAAACGGTGATTTCTTTATCCCTGAGCTTGCCGCCGAGCCGGAGAGCGGCGGCGAGGCGCGAGAACGCCACCAACCGCCGGAAACAGGGGGCGTCACCCTGGAAGGGCGGCGCGGGCTGATCCACTGCCTGACGGTGATCGGGCAAATTGAAGGGCATGTGGAACTGCCCGCGGAAACAAAAACCACCAAATATGAACATGTGATCCCCCAACTGGTCGCCATGGAGGAAAGCCGTGAGGTGCGCGGTCTGCTGATCATCCTCAATACCGTCGGCGGGGATATTGAAGCGGGGCTTGCCTTGGCGGAGCTGATCGCCGGGATGCAAACGCCCACGGTTTCGCTGGTGCTCGGCGGAGGGCATTCCATCGGCGTGCCGCTGGCGGTGGCGGCAAAGCGCTCGTTCATCACGCGTTCGGCAACCATGACCATCCATCCCGTGCGCATGAACGGCTTGGTGCTGGGCGTGCCGCAGACGCTTTCCTATTTTGAGCAGATGCAGGAGCGCATCGTCAGCTTTGTTTCCGCCAATTCGCGCATTCCCGCCGACGTTTATCGCCGCATGATGCTGGAAACCGCAGAGCTTGCCATGGATTTTGGCACGGTGCTCAGCGGCGGGCAGGCGGTGCGCGAGGGACTGATTGACGAAATAGGCGGGCTTTCCGCTGCGCTTGACTGCCTCTATGGCATGATCCCGGAGGACTAGAGGGGCGCAAAGAGTGCTTTTCGCGCCGCTTTGCGTTGCTTCCCGCGCAAACCGAGCGCAGTTTAAGAAAAAAAGAGGGGGCAAGGGATAGCAAAAGCGCAAGGAATGTGCTATAATACCCCGGTAAAATAAAACGGTGGGGGATATGCGCAATGTTTGAGGATTTGATGGATACCATCGGCTTTGTTGCCAAAAACGATCCGGCGGTGGGCGCCGCGATGCAAAAGGAACTGCGGCGGCAGCGGCGCAATATTGAGCTGATCGCTTCGGAAAACCTGGTTTCACCCGCAGTGATCGCCGCCATGGGCACGGTGCTGACGAACAAGTATGCCGAAGGCTATCCCGGCAAGCGCTATTACGGCGGCTGCGCCTGCGTGGACGAGACGGAGCGCATTGCCATCGACCGCGCAAAGGAGCTATTTGGCGCGGCGCACGCCAACGTGCAGGCGCATTCCGGTGCGCAGGCGAATATGGCGGTCTATTCCGCGCTGCTCCAGCCGGGCGACACCGTTATGGGCATGAACCTTGCCCACGGCGGGCACCTCAGCCATGGTTCCCCTGTGAACATGAGCGGCAAGCTCTATCACTTTATCCCCTACGGCGTGGATGAATCCGGTTACCTTGATTATGACGCGCTGGAACGCACCGCCAGGGAGACGCAGCCAAAGCTGATTGTCGCCGGGGCTTCCGCTTACCCGCGCGTCATTGATTTTGCACGCATCGCGGCGGCGGCAAAGGAAAACGGCGCAAGGTTCATGGTGGATATGGCGCACATTGCGGGCTTGGTGGCGGCAGGGGAACACCCCTCCCCCATCCCCTATGCGGATGTGGTCACCTCCACCACGCACAAAACCCTGCGCGGCCCGCGCGGCGGACTGATCCTTTGCACGCAGGAGCTTGCGGCGGCGATTGACAAATCCATTTTCCCGGGAAATCAGGGCGGCCCACTGATGCACATCATCGCCTCCAAGGCGGTTTGCT
>JAISQZ010000136.1 GCA_031273905.1 Oscillospiraceae bacterium
TGCCAAAACTGGACGCTCACATCGCAGTGCAGATGGAAGCCCTCGCGCTCAAAGACCGGGTGCGGACGGATCGTTACGGCAACAAGCAGATCGCCCGCGCCGCCGCCGTTGACGCCACGGTTGCCCTCCCGGGGGACGCTGAGCACCTGCCCTTCGTCAATCCCCGCAGGGAAGCTGACCTCCACAGGCGTGCGCCGCCGCACCCTGCCGCCGCCGCGGCATTTGGGGCAGGGGCTTTCAATCACCTTGCCGCGCCCTTGGCAGCGCACGCAGGGCTTTGCGGTGGAAATCACCCCGAAGGGCGTGCGCTGCTGCACCGTCTTTTGCCCAGTGCCGCCGCACTCGGGGCAGCTTTTGGGCGAGGTGCCCGCAGCCGCGCCGGAGCCGCCGCAATCGGGGCAGGGTTCAATGCGGTTGACCTCAATCACGCGCTTGCAGCCCTTGGCGGCTTCCTCAAAGGAGAGCACCGCGTGCTCCTCCAGATCCGTTCCGCGGCGCGGGGCGTTGGGGTTCGCGCTGCGTGCGCCGCCGCCGCCGAAGATGCTGCCAAAAATATCGCCCAGGTCGCCGAAATCAAAGCCGCCCTGGAAGCCGCCCGCGCCCGCCGCGTTGGGGTCAACGCCCGCATGACCGAACTGATCGTAGCGGGATTTTTTCTGCGGGTCGGAAAGCACCTCGTAAGCTTCGTTTACCTCCTGCATCCTGGCTTCCGCCGCCGCGTCGCCGGGATTCAGGTCGGGGTGGTATTGCTTCGCTTTTTGGCGGTAGGCCTTTTTGACCTCCTCCTCGCCCGCACCCTTTGGGATGCCCAGCACCTCGTAAAAATCTCGTTTTTCCGGCATGGGGTTCCTCTTCTCCAAATACTTCAATCAGGGCGTGTTGTCACTGCCGCCGGGCGCCCTCTTTTCGGCGGGTTCCGCGCCATATCAGCGCCGCGCTATGCCCGGGCTCCTCTGCGGCGGGTCAACCCTGGGGAACGTCATCCTCCGGCGCGGGACCATAGCCTTCCGGGGCTTCCTGGGGCGCCTGCTGCTGATACAGTTTTTCGGAAATGGCGTAGAACTTGGTTTGCAGCTCTTCCTTGCGGGATTTGATCAGGTTGACATCCTGCCCCTTGAGCGCTTCCTTGAGCGCTTCCACGGCGGCGGTCACCCCATCCGTTTCCTCTGCGGGGAATTTGCCGCTGTTTTCGCTGAGCAGCTTTTCGCTCTGATAGACCATTTGATCCGCCTCATTGCGCAGATCCACTTCCTCGCGGCGCTGTTTATCCTCCTGGGCAAAGCGTTCCGCCTCCTGCACCGCTTTTTCGATGTCGTCCTTGGACATGTTGGTGGAGGAGGTGATCGTAATCGACTGCTCCTTTTGTGTGCCAAGATCCTTCGCCGCCACCTGCACAATGCCGTTGGCGTCAATGGTGAAGGTCACCTCAATCTGCGGCACGCCGCGCCGCGCGGGCAAAATGCCGTCCAGATGAAACACGCCCAGGGTTTTGTTATCCCGCGCAAACTCACGCTCGCCCTGCAGCACATGCACCTCCACGGAGGGCTGGTTATCCGCCGCGGTGGAAAAGATCTGGCTCTTTTTGGTGGGGATGGTGGTGTTGCGCTCAATGATGCGCGTGTTGACCCCGCCCATGGTTTCGATGCCAAGCGAAAGCGGCGTAACATCCAGCAAAAGCAAGCCGCTGCTGACATCGCCCGCAAGCAGACCCGCCTGAAGCGCCGCGCCCACGGCAACGCATTCGTCCGGGTTGATGCCCTTGAACGGCTCCTTGCCCAGGAACTGCTTCACCGCGTCCTGCACCGCCGGAATACGGCTGGAGCCGCCGACCATCAGCACCTTGCTGATATCGGAAACGCGCAGCTTGCTGTCCTGCATCGCCTGGCGCACAGGCGCCATTGTTTTTTCCACCAGGTCGGCGGTCAGCTCGTTGAACTTGGCGCGGCTGAGCGTCGCTTCCAGATGCTTTGGTCCCGTTGCGTCCGCTGTGATAAAGGGCAGGCTGATCTGGGAGGAGCTGACGCCGGAAAGCTCAATCTTTGCCTTTTCCGCCGCCTCCTTGAGGCGCTGCATCGCCATTTTGTCGCTGCGCAGGTCGATCCCGTTTTCGCTGCGGAAGGTTTCCGCCAGCCAGTCAATCACGCGCTGGTCAAAATCATCGCCGCCCAGGCGGTTGTTGCCCGCAGTGGCAAGCACCTGCTGCATCCCGTCGCTGAGTTCAATGACGGAAACGTCGAAGGTGCCGCCGCCAAGGTCATAAACCATCACCTTCTGATCCTGTTCTTTATCCACACCGTAGGAAAGCGCCGCCGCCGTCGGCTCGTTGATAATGCGCTTGACATCCAGCCCGGCAATGCGCCCGGCATCCTTGGTCGCCTGGCGCTGCGCATCGGTGAAATAGGCGGGGACGGTAATGACCGCTTCGCTGACCGTCTCGCCCAGGTAGCTTTCCGCGTCGGTCTTGAGCTTTTGCAGGATCATCGCGGAAATTTCCTGCGGGGTATATTGCTTGCCCTCAATCTTCACACGGTAATCGCTGCCCATCTGCCGCTTGATGGAGGCGACGGTGTGATCGGGGTTGGTGATCGCCTGGCGCTTTGCCACCTGACCGACCAGCCGTTCGCCGTTTTTGCCGAACGCCACCACACTCGGCGTGGTGCGCGCGCCCTCCGCATTGGGGATGATCACGGCTTCGCCGCCCTCCATCACCGCCACGCAGGAATTTGTGGTGCCAAGGTCAATGCCAATCATTTTTGCCATAATTTTATTTCCTCCTAACTGAAATTCAAAGATTAAAAGCATAAGGCCAGAGTTTGTGTCAAACACGAAAAAGCTTTGCCGCCATGCAGTTTTGCTACGCCCTAGTTCGCCACCACAACCGTCGCTTCCCGGATGACCCGGTTCCCCAGGCGGTAGCCCCTGCTGAGCACCTCGGCAATGCAGCTTGCGCCAAGCGCCGGGTTTTCCACATGCATCACGGCGTTGTGCAGGGCGGGATCAAAAGGCTCCCCCGCCGCGCCGAAGCCTTCCGCACCCTGCTTTGCGATCACCGCGCCCAACTGCTCAAGGATCATCGCAACGCCGCGCCGGTAATCCTCCAGGCTGGTTTCGGCAGCGCCGGAGGCTCGCTCAAAGTTATCCAGCACCGGCAAAAACGCCTTGAGCACCTCCGCCTTCGCAAACGCGAAGGCCTCCTCCCGTTCCCGCTGCGAGCGCTTGCGGAAATTATCGTATTCCGCCGCAAGGCACAGCAGCTGTTCCTTTGTCTGCGCCAATTCAGCCGTGACGGGGTCAAGCGTCAGCTCCTCCGGCGCTTCGCCGCTTTCCTCCGGCGCAAGCGCTGTTTCATCCTTTGCCATCGAAATCACCCTTTCCAAATGTGCGCTTTCCCTCAGCGCCCTCTTCCCCTGCGTCATTCCTCCAGCGTCTGCGCCAAAAGCTTCGCCACCAGCGACGTAATGAAGCGGACGCTGGGAACCACACTGGCGTAATCCTGCCGGAGAGGCCCGAAAACGCCCAGCAGCCCGCTGTGGGCATCGCCAACCGCATAAGGTGAAACAATCAGGCTGATGTGCCGCAGCGCGGGGTGCTGCGGGGAGGCCTCCGCCCCGAGGATGACGCCGCATTCCCCCGCCGCAGCGCTTTCGTGCAGCAGACGCGCCATGGCGCTGCCTTGCAGGTATTCCAAAAGCGCCTGCGCATCGGATTCAAGGAGCGGGTGTTGAAAAAGGTTTGCTTCGCCAACCAGAAGCTCCTGCTCCGTGGCCTCCTGCGCCAGCTCCGCCGCCGCCGCAAGCAGGGGCGCCAGCTCCAGCAGCATCGCGCCCGCCCCCTGCGCCGCAAGGCTTTGCAGCCGCGCCAACGTCAATTCCTCCAGCGGGCGCCCGCAAAGGTGTTCCTCCGTCAGGCGCACGAAGGTCTCCAGCAGCACCGGCGTGATTGCGCCCTGCGTGCGGATGACCTTGCTTTTGACCAGCCCCTGGCTGGTGAGCAGGGCGACCATCGCCATGTGCCCGCCGACCGGCGCGGTTTCCAGCCGCCGCACCCGCGCACCCGCGCCGCCGGGCGGAACGCAGACCGCCGCGCAGGCAGTCAGCTCCGCCAGGAGCATTCCTGCGTTTTTGAGCAGGGTTTCCGGTTCCCGCGCACGTTGCGCAAGCCTGGTTTCCAGCTCCTTGCGCAAGCGGGGTCCAGGTTCCCGCCCGGGCAGATGATGGTTGATGTAATAGCGATAGCCCTGCGGGGAAGGGATGCGCCCGGCGGAGGTGTGCGGCTGTTCCAGGAAGCCAAGCTCCGCCAGCTGCGCCATTT
>JAISQZ010000086.1 GCA_031273905.1 Oscillospiraceae bacterium
ATTCGGTCATCGCCTGCCAAAGGGCACGGGTGAACGCCCGTGCATTGATGGGAAGGATGAAGCTCAGCGCGATCACGCCAACGGGATGGGCATGGTAAATGACGCGGGACGCGCCGCCGGTTGCCCCGGAGCGCACGGCGTGGTTCATCACATGGGTGGGGAATTCACTGGTGGGCTTGCCGCCCGCTTCCAGCCCCCAGAGCAGCCGCCAGGCGCCGCCCTCGTCGTCAAGCTGCACGATGCCGATATTGTCGGCGGGGTCACGCAGAATATTTTGAAAATAGCGCCCGGTACCAGTGGTAAGAAAAGCCTCGCCACCAAGGGAGGGCGCGGCAATCCCCAGTGGATGCCAGGGAGCGTTGGCACGCAGCGCACTTTTGCATTGGGCAAGCTCCTCTGTGCGCAGGCGATACGTCATGTTGCCGCCGTTGCGCTCGTGCCAGCCCTGCCGCCAGCCATTTTCCGCGCAGCGCAGGAAGTCCTGTACTGCGACACTTTCTAAAACAGGCATTGTTTTATCCCTCCGCTGCAATCTTATGGAACGCCTTTTTGCCCTTTTTGAGCAGCACCGGCGCTTTGAACAAATCCTCCCGCGCAAAACACAGGGCGGTGTCATCCACCTTTTTCCCGTCGGCAAAAACCGCGCCCTGTTCCACCAAACGCCTTGCCTCGCTCTTACTTTTTGCTAAGCCGGTGCGCGTGAGCGCCGTGAGGATATCAATCAAGCCATCGGTGAAATCCTCCTGCGCAAGCACAGCGGTGGGGATGTTTCCGCCCGTCTGGCTCCCCGCAAAAAGGTTGCGTGCGGCTTCCTTCGACTGCAGGGCATCCATTTCGCCGTGAACAAGCTTAGTAACCTCGAAGGCCAGCAGCTCCTTTGCCTCATTGAGCGCGGCGCCCTCCAGCTTCTCGTATTGCGCAATTTCCTCCAAGGGCAGGAAGGTGAGCATTTTCATGCAATTGATCACCTCCGCGTCCTTGACGTTGCGCCAATACTGGAAGAAATCATAGGGACTGGTGCGTGCGCGGTTGATCCAAACGGCGCCCTTTTCCGTTTTGCCCATTTTTTTGCCGTCGGCGGTCAGCAACAGCTGGGAGGTCATGGCGTAGACCTCCTTGCCGTCACGGCGGCGGCACAGCTCAACCCCGCCTATCAGGTTGCTCCACTGGTCGTCGCCGCCCATTTGCAGCCGGCAGCCGTATTTTCGGTTTAAAACCAGGAAATCATAGCTCTGCATGATCATGTAGTTTAGTTCAAAGAACGAAAGTCCGCGTTCCAAGCGCTGCTTGTAGCATTCCGCTGCGAGCATCCGGTTGACAGAAAAATGTACGCCGATATCACGCAGGAATTCCAGATAATTCAAATCCAGCAGCCAGTCCGCATTGTTGACGGTGATCGCCTTTCCCTCGCTGAAATCGACGAAGGGCACCATCTGCCTGCGAAAACACGTGATGTTATGTTCCAGCTCTTCCCGTGTGAGCATCTTGCGCATATCCGTTTTGCCGGTCGGGTCACCAACCAATGCGGTGCCGCCGCCAAACAGGGCGATGGGGATATGCCCCGCACGCTGCATATGCGCCATGATCTTCGCCTGCACAAAATGTCCGATGTGCAGGCTATCCGCCGTGGGGTCAAAGCCTATATAAAATTTAACCTGCTCTCCGCCGGTGAGCAGGGCTTCAATTTTTTCCGGATCGGTCATCTGCGCCACGAGCCCACGCGCTTGCAGCTCCTCAAAAACATTCATTGCGCTATCCCTCTCAATCTTTGTCGATGTTATTTTAGCACAAAATCGTCGGAAGGTCAAGCATATCAAGAAAATTTCGTTTGCTCAATATAGAGAGATGCGAAACGCGCAGGAAAATATGAACAAGCTGTGAAACTTTTTTATTTTCTAAATAAGAAATAAAGCCGCCGTCCGTCATGTTATCATTATAAAAATTAAACATGAGGAGCGGGTTTTGTGGCGAAAAAGACAGTATTTCTAACAGGTTCTTCAGGCAACATGGGATGGGCGGGTTTCCAGGAGCTTTATAAAAAGAAGGATAAGTTCAATTTTGTTTTGCTCAACCGCGACAGCAAAAAGGGTCGCGCAATGTTTGCGCCCTATGTCGATGATCCCTGCGTGAAGCTCGTTTGGGGCGATCTCCGGAGCCAAAAGGATGTTCTGGACTGCGTCACAGGTGCGGATTATGTTCTCCATGTGGGCGGCATGGTCTCCCCTGCCGCGGATTATGACCCCAAGGGCACCATCAAAACCAACACGCTGGCCGCCAAAAACATCGTGGAGGCGGTGAAGGCGCAGCCAAACGCCGACGACATCCGCGTGGTTTATATCGGCACTGTAGCGGAAACCGGCGAGCGCGATGCGCCCATCCACTGGGCAAGAACCGGCGACCCCATCAAAATCAGCATCTATGATCATTACGCCATCAGCAAAACGATTGCCGAACGCTTTTTTGCCGAATCCGGCTTGAAGCACTGGGTTTCGTTGCGCCAAAGCGGGATCTTATACCCGAATATCCTCAAAAATTACGACCCGATCATGTTCCATGTGCCGATCAACGGTGTGCTGGAATGGGCAACGGTGGAGGATTCCGCAAGGCTCCTTGCCAACGTCTGCGAGGATTGGGTGCCGGAGGCTTTCTGGCGGCGCTTTTACAATATCGGCTCCGGAAAGGATTATCGCATCACCAACTTTGAGTTTGAGCAATACCTTCTGGGCGCCATCGGCATGGGCGATCCGCGCAAAATTTTTGACGCAAACTGGTTCACCCTGCGCAATTTCCACGGGCAGTGGTACGCCGACTCCGATTTGCTGGAAAGCTACCTGCACTTCCGCGAAAACAAGCCGATCCAGCAATACTTTGATGAGATGTCCGCCCGGCTGCCCGGCTTTTATAAGCTGGCAAAGCTTGCGCCTGCCGGGCTAATAAGAGCCTTTGGCATGAAGCGCCTGACAAAAACACCCATTTACGGCACAATGCACTGGATTGCGACAAACAATGAAGCGCGCATCAACGCCTATTACGGCAGCCGTGAAGCGTGGGAAAAGATTGGCTCTTGGGAGACCT
>JAISQZ010000133.1 GCA_031273905.1 Oscillospiraceae bacterium
GCAGTGCCAGCGCTGCGCCAACCACTGCAAGCTGACGGTCAACACCTTTACGGGCGGACGGAGCTATATTTCCGGAAACCGCTGCGAAAAGGCACTGGGCAAACCCGCCAGGAATTTGCCGGACGCCTATGAATTCAAAAAGGAATTGCTGCTCTCTTACCGCCCGAAGCCGGGAGGAAGAGGGAAGATCGGACTGCCTCTGGGGCTGAACATGCTTGAGCTACTGCCGTTTTGGCACGCGATGCTTACGGAAATGGGTTTTGAGGTGGTGCATTCCGGTTTTTCCAGCCGCGCTTTGTATCTCACCGGGCAGCACACCATCCCTTCGGATACCGTCTGTTATCCGGCGAAGCTGCTGCACGGACATATTGAGGCGCTGCTTGCCGCGGGCATTGAGACGATATTTTATCCCTGCATGCCCTACAACTTTGACCAGGGGATGGGGGACAACCACTATAACTGTCCTGTGGTGGCGTTTTATCCGGAGCTGCTTCAGGCGAATATCCCGAGCCTGAAAAAAATCCGTTACCTTGCGCCCTATCTTGCGCCGCACGCCAAAAGCTTCCCGCGCCTTGCGGCGGCTTATTTCCGTAAAGCGCTGGGCATCCCGCCCGCCGTCACCAAGCGGGCGGTGCGCAAGGCATATGAGGCATACGCGCATTATCAGCAGCGCTTATTTGCCTTCGGGGATCAGGCGATGCGCTTTGCCGGGGAACATGGTGCACCCGTGGTGCTGCTTGCCGGGCGCCCTTATCACGCCGACCCGGAAATCAATCACGGCATCCACACGCTGCTGGGTTCCCTGGGCGCGGTGGTTCTTTCTGAGGATTGCCTGCGCCCGCAGGAAAAATTCAACGTAAAGGTGCTTAACCAATGGACCTACCACTCCAGGCTTTATGCCGCCGCAAAATTCGCGGTGGAGCACCCGCATGTGGAGCTGGTGCAGTTGATTTCCTTTGGCTGCGGTCTGGACGCGATCACTTCGGACGAGGTGAAGGATATTCTGGAAGCGGGCGGCAAGATGTATACACTGCTCAAAATTGACGAAATCAACAATCTGGGCGCGGCGAAGATACGGCTGAGGAGTTTGCTGGAGGCGAGATGACAGGAAGCGCCGGTTCCTTCCGGCAGAGAAATGACCATCCCGCCCCGGCGGCTGATTTGCAAAGGAGAACATATGGCGGAATTAGTTTACGACAAAACGGGACGCTTGCTTTTCACGGAAGAAATGCGCCGGGAATATACCATCCTGGTGCCGATGATGCTGCCCATTCACATGACCTTCCTGACCAAGATATTGTCCGCGCAGGGGTATCGCGTGGAGCTGCTCACGTCCACCGGGCGTGCGGTGGTGGATCAGGGATTGCAAAGCGTGCATAACGACACCTGTTATCCCGCACTGCTGGTCATCGGGCAGATGATTGACGCACTGGAAAGCGGAAGGTACGATATCAACCAGGTGGCGCTGATCATAACCCAGACCGGCGGCGGCTGCCGTGCTTCAAACTATATCCATCTGCTGCGCAAGGCGCTGCAAAAGCGCGGCTGGGCGCATATCCCGGTGATTTCCTTCAACCTTGCCGGTATGGAGAAAAACCCGGGCTTCCGGTTTTCGCCCAAGGTCTATTTTGAGCTGGTGGGGACGGTGGTCTATGGGGATTTGATCATGAATCTTTCCAATCAGGTGCGTCCCTATGAGATCAATAAGGGGGAAACGGATGCCCTGGTGGAAGCATGGATGCAGCGCCTTCTGGAAAACGGCATGAGCGTCCGTCGGCTGCGCCACACCCTGGAGCAAGTCGCCGCGGATTTCCACGCCATTCCCGTGCGGCGCACGCGCAAGGTGGCTGTGGGCGTGGTCGGCGAAATTTATATCAAATATGCGGCGCTTGGCAACAACAACCTGGAACGCCTCCTTGCCGACGAGGATTGCGAGGTGATCGTCCCCGGGCTGCTGGATTTCATCATCTTTATGGGCGATCACCATATGGTGGACACCAAACGCTACCGGATCAAATACCTGAAGGGGGCAGTCTCCTTTTTGCTCAAGTACGTTTTCAGCTTCTTCCAAAAGCGGCTGATCGGCGCTATTCAAAAGTTTGAGGGCTTCCGGGTTCCGGCGGATTTTGCGACGATCAAGTCGCTTGCCCAGCGCTATGTGAGCGACGGCAACAAGATGGGCGAGGGTTGGCTTTTGACCGGCGAGATGCTGGAGCTGATCCATGCGGGGGTGGGCAATATCATCTGCACACAGCCCTTTGGCTGCTTGCCCAACCACATCGTGGGCAAGGGGATGCTACGCGCCATCCGCGAGGATCATCCGGAAGCGAACATCGTCGCCATTGATTACGACCCCGGCGCCACCCAGACAAACCAGGAAAACCGCATCAAGCTGATGCTTTCGATGGCAAGAAGGGCACTTTTGCAGTGAATGATCGCCAAAAACAATCCATAATTCCGCCGAAAAGACGCAAATGCAGCCTTGTGTCACCAGCCCCTAAGGGGCGCGAAGCAGGAAAATCCATGAAAGCGCCAGAAAAACTGCCATTGCGGCGGCGGTGCCAGGCGTGAAGCCCTGCCCGTCAAAAAAACGACCGAACTGAAACAGCAGCAATGCGGAAACATAGGCGAGCAGCGTTTGATAGCTGACGGCAAGGGCGGTTAAGCGCAGGGAGCCAAGCTCCCGCCGCATGGCGCTGACGGCGGCGACGCAGGGGGCGCAAAGCAGGTTGAAGAGCAAAAAGGCGTAGGCTGCCAAAGGCGAAAGCGCCTGCGCCAAATGATTCCCCCCTTCGGCGCTGCGATAAAGCACGCCCAGGGTGGAAACTGCGTTTTCCTTGGCGAGCATGGCGGTGAAGCTTGCGGCCACCGCTTGCCAGTTGCCGAAGCCGAGCGGCGCAAAAATCCAGGCAAGGTGCCGCCCGAGCTGCGCGAGCAACCCTTCGGCAAGGCTTGGCGCGGCGGAGAAACGTCCGTTTTGCCAGCGGTAGGACGAGAGAAACCACACAGCCAGGGACGAAAGCAAAATGACGCTGCCCGCTTTCTTCATAAAGGAGGAACTGCGTTCCCAGACTCCGCGCCAAAGGCTGCCGGGAGATGGGAGGCGGTAAGACGGGAGTTCCAGCACAAAGGGCGCTTCCCCGCGGGGGAAGCGCTTTGATTTTTGCAGCAGCCGCGCGGAAAGCAGGATTGCCGCCACGCCGGCAAGATAAGCGCTTGGTGCCACCCACCACGCGCCGCCGAAGAAGGTTCCGGCAATCAGGGCGATGATGGGCAGCTTTGCGCTGCACGGCAAAAAGGTGCAGCCCAAAATTGCCGCGCGGCGTTCGCGCGGGGAATCAATTGTGCGGGAGGAAAGAATCGCCGGTACTCCACAGCCTGTGGCGAGCAGCATCGGCACAAAGGCGCGCCCGGAAAGCCCGAAGCGGCGCAGCGGCCGGTCAAGCAAAAAGGCGATGCGCGCCAGATAGCCGCAGCCTTCCAGGAAAGAAAGGCAGGCGAAAAGCAGCATCATCTGCGGCACGAAGCCAAGCACTGTGCCGACCCCTCCGAGCAAACCATCCAGAACAAGCGAGGAAAGCCAGGGCTTTACCTGCCAGCGGGCGAACAGATCGCTTAAAAACAGAGGAAGGCTTGGCAGCCGCAGCCCAAAGAGGAAAAAGCCCTGCCCGAAGCAGCCTTCGTCAAGCGCGGCGGAAAGCCACGCGCCCACTGTGGAAACGGAGATAAAATAAACCAGGAACATCACCAGCGCGAAGCAGGGCAGGGCGAGGATGCGGTGGGTAAGAATGCGGTCGATGCGCTGGCTTGCGTCCTTTTTTTGCCCCTTGCGCAGGCAATGCGCCAGCAGGGCTTCGATTTGATCATAGCGCCCGGCGGCGATCAGCGCGTCGCTGCTGTCCCCCAAAAGCGCTTCCGTCCGGCGGATCCTTGCTTCCATGCCCCGGTCCTGCACCGCCTGTGCCTGCGCAGGATCCCGTTCAAACAGCTTGATGCTCCAAAAGCGGCGCGGCGGCGGTTCCGCTTGTTTGGGCAATGCGGCTTCAATGCCTTTAAGTGCGTCTTCAAGGACGGGCGCAAAACGCACCCAGGGTCTTGGCGCGGGCAGCCTTGCCAAGTGACCGAGCTGCCGGGCGAGTGCTTCCACGCCGCGCCCCTTCAATGCGGAAACGGTGCGCACCGGGCAGCCGAACGCCCGCTCCAGCGCGGCAAGGTTGAGGCGATCGCCCCGCTTTTCCATCAAATCAACGCAGTTGACGGCAATGAGCATGGGAATGCCAAGTTCCAGAAGCTGGCTGGTCAAATAAAGGTTGCGCTCCAGATTGCTGCCATCCACAAGGTTCAAAATGGCATCGGGCAGGGTGCTGAGCAATACGCCGCGCGTGATGGTTTCCTCCGGCGAAAAAGGGGAAAGGGAATAGACGCCGGGCAGGTCAAGCAGCTTAACGGCAGGATTCGCTGTCAGACGCCCCTCTTTTCGTTCAACGGTGACACCCGGCCAGTTGCCAACGAATTGGTTGGAGCCGGTCAGCGCATTGAACAGCGTTGTCTTGCCGCTGTTTGGGTTCCCGGCAAGAGCGATGGTTGGCATAGGTTTGTCCCCCGCAGATCATGAGTGAGCAGACGCTGATGCGGCTTGATTCAGCTATGCGCGAGTGAAAGCGCAAAGGCGAACAGAGGCCGGGGCGTTTGCGTGACTTCATCAGCGGTTACAACTTACAGTTATGCGGCGGCGGGTGAAATCATGCCGGCGGTTATAATCGAGTAGGAGGGTAGCCATTAGTTGACTACCCGAC
>JAISQZ010000144.1 GCA_031273905.1 Oscillospiraceae bacterium
AACGCCAAGCCGCCGCAGGAGGCACCAAAAACTCTGCCGTTTGCGATCCAGCCCTGCTCATATGCCAGCAGCAGCCCGGCAAAGCCCAGCAAAAAAGCGTTGCCGAAATGGATGCCGGATTTTACCATGGAAGCGACCGCGAACGCCGCAATCAAAACCGTCCACCAGCCATCGAACAGCGCCCAGGGTATATGGAACACATTCACGGCAAGGATCACGCAGCCCGCTGCAATCACCAACAAACCGACCATAACGACTAAAAACCGGTTTCGTTTCATCTCGCAAAGCCTTCTTTCTATCACCTATGCCGTCTGCCCCGCTTCGCCGCGCATCAACGCCCGGAACTGTTCGCCGCTCATAGTTTCAAGCTCCTTGAGCTTTCCTGCAATCAGGTGAAGCTGTTGCATGTGCTCTTCCAAAATTTCCCGCGTCTTGTTATATGCCGCATCAATGATTTTCTTGATTTCCAGGTCAATGTGCTCCGCCATATACTCCGAATAGGAGCGCGTCTGGCTGTAATCGCGCCCAAGGAATACCGCTTCATGGTCACTGGCATAGGAAATCGGACCTAAGGAGCTCATGCCATACCGCATTACCATGTCCCGCGCCATCTTGGTCGCGCGCTCAATGTCATTGGAAGCGCCGGTGGAAATGTCGTTGAGCACCAAGGCTTCCGCTACACGGCCGCCCATCAGCACTACGATGCCGTCTTCCATATCGGTCTTCGAAATGCTCTCCTTATCCTCCTGCGGCAGATGCATCGTGAAGCCCGCCGCCATCCCGCGCGAAATGATGGAAATCTGGTGCACGGGATCCTGGCCGGGCAGATAATACGCCGCCAACGCGTGACCCGCCTCATGATAAGCGGTGAGCTTAACGTCCTTTTCGGTCTTTTTGTGGGATTTCTTTTCGGTTCCCACCACCACCTTAAGCATCGCGCTTTCAATTTCCTCGTGCGTGATGGATTTTTTTGCCCTGCGCGCGGCGAGCAGCGCCGCCTCATTGAGAAGGTTTTCAAGGTCCGCGCCAGTGAAGCCCACGGTGGTCTGCGCAATCACCTTCATTTCCACATCTGGGGCAAGGGGCTTGTTGCGCGCATGGACGCGCAAAATTGCCTCGCGCCCGCGCACATCCGGCTGCAGCACGGTCACCTGGCGGTCAAAACGACCCGGGCGCAGCAGCGCGGGATCCAAGATGTCCGGACGGTTGGTGGCCGCGATGATGATCACGCCCTCATTCGCGCCAAAGCCGTCCATTTCTACCAGCAACTGGTTGAGCGTCTGCTCACGCTCGTCATGACCGCCGCCCATACCGGCGCCGCGCTGACGCCCCACTGCGTCAATTTCATCAATGAAAACAATGGAGGGCGAATGCCGCTTGGCCTGGGTGAACATGTCGCGCACGCGGGAAGCGCCCACACCGACATAAAGCTCCACAAAATCAGAGCCGGAAATAGAGAAGAAGGGCACATCCGCTTCGCCTGCCACCGCGCGGGCGAGAAGGGTTTTGCCCGTGCCCGGGGAGCCGACCAGCAACACCCCCTTGGGAATCCTGGCACCAAGCTCGCTGAAATGCGTGGGATCCTTGAGGAACTCGACGATCTCGCTTAGCTCCTCCTTTTCCTCATCCGCGCCGGCAACATCCTCAAAGGTGGTTTTGCGCTGCTCCTCTTTGCCGTGCTGCTTGAGCCGCGCCTTGCCAAAGCTAAAGGTGCGGTTATTTTCGTTCATCACATTCTGGTTCATGCGGCGCATCATGATGAAGACGAAGGCCACCACCATCCCGCCGATGAGCAGCATCGGGATAATTTCCAGCAGCCAGGAACCGCCGGAGCCGTTGATATAGTTGTATTGAATTTGTTTTTCGGGGTTCTTCACCAAGCTTTTATTGTGCGCCCGAACCGCGTCATCCACGTTTCCCATGAATATTGCCACATTGGGCACCGTAAACTTATAGGATTCCAAGCCCTCCATGGGCTTGTGCTTCTTGGTTTTTTCGTCCCAAACAACCTGATCCCAGGTCCAATATTCCATGCTGCCGCTGCTCAGGTTGAGGGAATAGATAGCAATCTGATTCTGATCGAAATTGTTGAGCATTTCATAATACTGCAGCTTTTCTTTTTTCGCTGATTGCAGATACTGGAACGCCAGCACTACGATCAGCAAGGGAATGAGCGCATAAGCGGCAGTCGTGGCGATTTTTTTTGCGTTCAAACAGACACCTCTTCATTTTTTAGATGTGAAACACTATATATTACTCCGCAAGCAAAGCCTTGCCATTATCGCTTGCCTTTTTGGCGCAATCCTGCGCCCTCATTGGCAAGAGTTTACTTGCGGAGTAATACCTGTGTCAACCCGCCCGTGACTATCTTGCCCGATGGCAAGGGTTGCAACATGTGGAAGATTGCGGTAACGCTGGGCGTAATCCAGCCCATAGCCCACCACAAAGGCATCCGGAATTTCCACGCCGATGAACCGTGCTTCCACAGGCACCGCCCGCCGCGCGGGCTTATCCAGCAAAGCGCAAAGCGCCAAACTGCGCGGACCGCGCGCCCGCAGACGCTCAAGCAAAAGTGAAAGCGTCCTGCCGCTGTCAAGGATATCCTCCACCACGAGCACATCGTACTCCTCCAGCCCGATGACCAGATCCCAAAGCAGCCGCAGCTCTCCGCCCGTATCATTGCCGCCGTAGCTCGCCATGCGCAGGAATTCCACCTCACAGGGGATCGACAGCGCACGGGCAAGATCCGCTAAAAAAACATAGGAGCCTTTGAGCACTCCGAGCAGCAACAGCCGTTTCCCTTCATAAGCCGCGCTGATTTCCGCGCCCAAGCGGCGCACCGTCCGGGCAAGCGCCTCTTCACTGATCAAAACGCCGGTAATCCGTTCCGCCACCGCATCTTACGCCCCTTCCAAATGAATCCGCAAAATGGTATCCGTCCGCTCTGTTACACGGCAACGGTGCGCACAGCCCAAGCCTTCCAGCCAGATCATACCGCCTTCGTCGCGCAAAACAGTCAGAGCTTCGCGTTTTTCCGGGGAAATCCCCCGCTCCTGGCAAAGCTTTTTGAAGGATTTCGTCCCCGCACCGTTGCACAAGCGCATCCGATCCCCTTCTTGCCTTTGCCCGATGGAAAGATCACCATTGATTGTATCACAATCCAAGCAATTCGCCAAGCCCCCTTTGTGAAAATGTTGTGAATATTCCGTAAAGTTTGGGTCACCCCGCTCTATTCGCTCAAGCACAACGCGCTTTGATGCTTCCCGCAGGGAAATTTCCGCACGGGATTTTCCCTTCAACCGCTGCTCCAGCGCCCATATCCGCCGCCGGGTCGGCTCGCGCCCCCCCTCCGCCAGCATCCGCCGCAGCACGCGGCCGCGCAGGGCTTCGGGCGCAGAAAACAGCAAGTCCGGCTGCGTTTGCGCAGCATCATAAAGCCTTCCCGCCTGCTCCTCCAGATACGCCTGATCCGCTTCCAGCGCCTGAAACAGCCCGCGCAGGGAAGCGGCATTGGGGTGCAGGCGCGGCATGATTTCGTGCCGCACAAAATTGCGGCAATAGCGCGTATCAAAATTACTGCCGTCCACACAATATTCCAGCCGGTGCGCGGCGCAATAGGTCTCCACCTGCTCCCTTGTGCAGGCAATCAGCGGGCGCACATAGGGCAAACGCAACGGCGGAATCGAACATAAGCCCCGCAGCGCCGCACCGCGCCGCAGGTTGAGCAGCAGCGTCTCCGTCCGGTCGGAAAGCGTGTGCGCCAGCGCCACACGCGCCGCGCAGCCCTGCGCCAGCGCCACACGCGCGAAAAAAGCGTAGCGGGCATTCCTGCCGGCTTCCTCCACGCCCCTCCTCTGTTCCTTCGCCAATGCCGCCACATCCGCTCGTTCCACCACAAGCGGCACCCCAAGCGCCGCGCAATAATCCCGGCAAAAGGCTTCGTCCGCCTCAGAAGCCCCCGCGCGCAGGCAGTGGTTCAGATGCGCGGCGGTCAAGCGCAAACCCAACGCTTCCCGCTTGCTGCAAAGCCAGTGCAGCAGCGCCACGGAATCCGCCCCGCCGGAAAGCGCCGCGACCACCGTTCCGCCCGGCAAAAGCATCCCGTAACGGCGGGCAGTTTCCTCCGCTTGCCGCACCAGATCCAACTCAACCATATGCGCTTTCCTTGGGCAAAAGCAGGGTGTGTTCCGCATCCCAGATAAATTCCACCGTTTTTGTGAATCCGTGGCGGTTTTTGGCGACGATGATTTCCATGCCGTTGGATTCCGCCACTTCCACCTCGCCCGCCTCCTGATCGTGCTGGTAATAGGCTTCGCGGTAAAGGAGCATTACAATATCCGCGTCCTGCTCAATGGAACCGGATTCGCGCAGATCGGAAAGCTGCGGGCGGTGCGATTTTCCGCGCCCTTCCGTCCCGCGTGAAAGCTGTGCGCAGCAAACCACCGGGATATTGAGATCCTTTGCCATCATTTTGAGGTTGCGCGTAATTTCGCTGACCTCCTGCACACGGTTTTCGCTGCGCCTGCCGGATTGGATCAAGCCCAGGTAATCAATCACCACGCAATCCACGCCCTTAAGCCGCCGGGTTCTGGCTTTCATCTCCTGCACAGTAATGCTGGAGGTATCGTCAAACCAAAGCTCGCAATCATTGAGCTTGCCCACGGCATGTCCGATTTTTTCCCATTCATCCTGCGTGAAGTCTCCCGTGCGCATCTTGTGCCCGGGCACCAAGGCTTCCATGGAAAGCACACGCTGCGCCACCTGCTCCTTGGTCATTTCCAGCGTAAAAAACAAAACACGTTTTTTGCCCATGGCAATGTTGCGCGCCAAACGCAGGGCAACGCTGGTTTTGCCCATAGCGGGACGCGCACCGATGAGCACCAAATCGGAACGGTTGATGCCGCTGAGAACGTCATCCAGATTGGCAAAGCCCGTGGTGTAACCCTTGTAGTCATCCTTGTTGGGGGAAATCAACTTCCCTAGGGTATCATAAACCTCGTTGACGATGATATCCCGCAGCTTGGAAGCGTTGGACTGCATCCTCCCCTGGCGGATATCGTAAATTTTTTGCTCCGCCGCGTCCAGGATGGCATCCGCACTCTCGCCCTCCGCGCCGGCGGCGGCAATGATTTCCCGCGAAACGCCGATCAGGGTGCGCAGATGATATTTTTCGCGCACAATGCTGGCATAAGCCTCCACATTCGCCGTGGAGGGTACCGCCTGCGCCATCTGGAACAGATAATTGCGCCCGGCGGCTTCATCATAGACCGCGTCGCGCTTGAGCTGGTCCAGCACAAGCAGCGGGTCAATTTTGCCGCCGACGGCCTCAATTTCCACCATCACGCCGAAGGTTGCCTGATGCTGCGGCAAATAAAAATGCTCCGCACGCAAAATCACCTGCACTGCGGACATGCAGGCGGGGTCAATAAGGATGCTCCCCAGCACCGCCTGCTCGGCTTCCATGCTGAAGGGCATCTGGCTTTGTTCGGTTGCAAAATCAAAGTCTGCCAAAGGCTTCCTCCCCCCTATGTGCGCAGCGACCTCGGTTCCGCCCGGGTCGCCCGAAGGAAAAGGGCGCACCCGTCCGCGCTATTCCCCCGCCACCAGCACAAAAAAACGGGCGGAAATGCCGGGGTAAAGCTTGATTTCCGCCGGATAAGTACCGTAGCTCTTGACATCCTCCATATGTATCTTGCGCCGG
>JAISQZ010000167.1 GCA_031273905.1 Oscillospiraceae bacterium
CGGAACTGACCGCCCAGCTTTGCGCGGAGCGCCTGCCCAAGGCATACGGCTTTGACGCGCTGCGGGATATCCAGGTGCTTTGCCCTTCCCGCAAGGGGGAAACCGGCACGATGAAGCTCAACGAACGCTTGCAGGCGATCCTCAACCCCAAGCAGCGCCCGGGCGCTGCCGCGCCGCGCCGCGAGGTGCAGATCGGACGGCAGCTTTTCCGGGAAGGCGACAAGGTGATGCAGATTAAAAACAACTATGACCTGAGCTGGAAGCGTCCAGACGAAGCGGAATCCGGCAGCGGGATCTATAACGGGGATATCGGCTTCATCGAAAAGGTGAACCCCGCCGCCGGTCTGTTCAAAATCCGTTTTGACGACGAACGCCTAGCGGAATACCCCTTCGAAAGCGCGGAGGAGCTGGAACACGCCTATGCCATTACCGTGCACAAAAGCCAAGGCAGCGAGTTCAACGCGGTGATTTTGCCGGTGCTTGGCATAGCGGAGCTGCTTGCCTACCGCAATCTGCTCTATACGGCTGTCACCCGCGCACGCAAGCTGCTGATTTTGGTGGGCAGCCAAGGGCAGGTGCGCCGCATGGTGGAAAACGCCAGCCGCGCACGGCGCTATTCGGGGCTGGCGGGATTTTTGGCGGAGATGGTGCACGGGGATGTTGCGCTTCCCCCGCAGGACAGTTGAATTTGCGGAAAAAGGCTGCGCCCACTCGCCGGTTTTTCTCCGTTTCGCTTCACGTTCCGGCAGCCGGGAGCCTTATCTCAATCTTTGTGCCTTCGCCCAGCTTGCTTTCCAATGAAATTTCGCCGTCGTATAAACCCACAATATGCTTGACGATGGAAAGACCCAGCCCTGTGCCGCCCGCGCGTTTGTCGCGCCCGGAATCCACCCGGAAAAAGCGTTCAAACACACGCTGTTGATATTTTTCAGGGATGCCGACGCCCGTATCCCGCACCGTCAGAACAGCCGTTTTGCCCTCGGCGTTCAGGGAAACCGTTACGCTGCCGCCGGGCTTGTTGTATTTTACCGCATTTTCAATCAGGTTGGCGCACAGCTCGCGCAGCTGCCGGACGTTGGCAAGCATGGTCACAGGCTCCAGCTGCAAGTCAATCGCAACCGGCGCCCCTTCCTTTATGGGAGAGATGGAAGCGGCAACCTCTTTTATCACCTCGCTGAAATCAAATGCGGCGTATTCCGTCGGCTCGGCCTTTGATTCCAGATTGGAGATCATCAGAATGTCGTTGATCAGCCCGGACATGCGTCCGGCTTCCTTTTCAATCCGGCGCAGAACCTCTTTTTTTTCCGCCTCCCCTTCAACGGCGCCCTGATTGAGCAGCTCAGAAAAGCCCAAGATTGAGGTGATCGGCGTTTTTAGCTCATGGGAGGCGTTGGAGAAGAAATCCGCCTTTTGCTTTTCCAGCTTCCGCTCTGCTGTAATATCCACCAGCATAACGGTTGCGCCCGGCTCATCCCCCGCAGGGGCGGGCGATACCGACACGCGCAAAACCAAGCCGCTTTTCGGCTTTATCTCAACCGTTGAGGACTGGCCGCCCTGCACGGCGTTGTCAACGGCGGCAAGCAGCCGGGCGTCGCGGAGCAAGGTCGTCATACCGTGTGCGTTCGCGTCATTTTGCAGCCCGAAAAATCCTTTTGCGCTTTGATTGCACAGCAGGATTTTTTTTTCGCTGTCGAGCAAAATGAAGCCCTCGGCCATGCCGGATAGGATCACCTCCACCTTTTCGCGTTCGGCGAGCAGGCTTTTCCGGGAATCAGCGCCCTGCTTGAGCAGCCGGTGAATGCCTTGCAGGGTTTTGCCGATTTCAGGGTATCTGGAAGGATAGCTCCCCAGTGGCTCACAAGGATCGGCGGACAGGCTTTGCGCCACGTGCTCAAGCGGACCTGTGACATCCCTTGCGAACCGCCCCGCCAAAAATAGCGATAAAACCAGGGCAACCGCTGCGGCCGCAAGCACGGCGGGGAGCTGCGCGGCAATGTTCGGGACCAGACCCGCATAGCTGTAGGACAGCCGCACAACGATTCCGTCCTGCGTTTTGACGGAGGCGTACATAAAATTTTTGCCCAAGGTGCCGCTCCTGCGCATATCAATATAAACGGAACCCTCTTTTGCGTTCTTCACCTCTTCGCGGTCGGCGTGGTTTTCCATCTGCGCGGCATCCGCCTCAGAATCGGAAAGCACCGCGCCGCCGGGCGCAATCACTGTTACCCGGAGACCGCCGCTCATTTTTGATATGTCGTTTGCGTTATCGCCGGTCTGGTAGCGTTCGGCGGCGGAGGTCGTCAGCCTTGCGAGCCATTCTTCTGTTTGGTCTTGTGTGCGCAGCGCAAAAATCACAGAGGAAATCAGCCCACAAACCGCGATCGCAGCGGCGGTTAAAGCAATCAGCCGGGCGATAATAGCTTTTTTCAAACACTCACACCCCCACAAACCGGTAGCCTACGTTGCGGATGGTTTTGATGTATTTTGGATGCTCCGCGTCATCCCCCAGCTTCCCGCGCAGGGTGCGGATGTGCATATCCAGCGTGCGCGATTCGCCCAGAAAATCATTCCCCCAAACCGCGGAAAGCAATTCCTCCCGGGTTACAATCCGATCCTTTTCCCGTATCAAAACCCATAAAAGCTCATATTCCTTGAAGGTCAGATGAAGAAGCGCACCCTCCTTTACGACCTCCCTTGCGCCGTGGTTGACGGTGAAATCAGAAAATGAAACGACCCTTGGTTCAGCTTCGCAGGACGCCTCATCCTCTATGCGCCGGAAAAGCGCCCGGATCCGTGCGCCAAGCTCCATCACGGAAAACGGCTTTGTGATATAATCATCCGCGCCGCAGTCCAATCCCTTGATCTTATCAAGCTCGGCGGTTTTTGCCGTGAGCAGGATGACGGGGAGCCTTTTTGTTTTCGGGGATTGCCGCAGCAGCTTCATCGCCTCAAGCCCGCTCATCCCCGGAAGCATAATATCAAACAAAGCAAGACCGGGGGGCTGCTCCGCGATGGCGGCCAGCCCGTCCCCGGCATTGTCAAACGCCTTTACCTCATAGGAAAAAGAAACCAGCGCCATTCTTACAAGCTCACGGATGCTTTCGTCGTCCTCAACGATATAGACCAGCCTGCGCATAATGAAATCTCCTAAAAAAATCCTTGCGCTACGGGCGGCGGCGCACAGGCTCTCCCCGCGCAATCAGCCCCATGCGCCTTACAGTTCATAGTATAGCACATCTCGGCGGAAAATTCCACCCTTTTCGTCTGCTTTGCGCACGGGGTGCTGGCGGGAGTCTTGTTCAGCCAAAGCGCCCAGAAATATAATCCTCGGTGCGTTTTTCCTTTGGATTGGAAAAAATATCGCTTGTGGGACCGTGTTCAACCAAATTGCCCAGCAGGAAGAAGGCGGTGTAATCTGAAATGCGGGCGGCCTGCTGCATGTTGTGGGTGACAATGACGATGCCGTACTCTTTTTTAAGCTCCACCGCAAGCTCCTCGATTTTTGCGGTGGAAATTGGGTCAAGGGCGGAGGTTGGCTCATCCATCAGCAGGATTTCCGGTTTGGTGGCCAGCGCCCGCGCGATGCAAAGCCGCTGTTGCTGCCCGCCGGAAAGGCGCAGGGCGGGTTTTTTCAGCCGATCCTTCACTTCCTCCCAGATAGCGGCGGCTTTTAGGCTTTCCTCCACAATTTCATCCAAGGCAAGGCGGTTTTTTAGCCCGTGGACGCGCGGTCCGTAAGCGACGTTATCGTAGACGCTCATAGGGAACGGGTTGGGCGACTGGAACACCATGCCGATTTTTTTGCGCAGGGTGGGGACATCCACATTTTTGGCATAAACATCCTCGCCGTCCAGCAGAACCTTTCCGGTAATTTTGACGCCCGGCACAGTGTCGTTCATGCGGTTAAGGGTTTTGAGGCAGGTGGATTTCCCGCAGCCGGAGGGACCGATTAGCGCGGTCACAAAACGCGCCGGGAATTCCATGCTCACGCCCTTTAAGGCGTGGATTTCCCCGTAGTGCAGGTGCAAATCCTTTGTATAAAGCTTAGCTTGATTCATTTTTTTTCCAGCCTCCCCGCAAAAAAGCGTGTCAGCAGGTTGAGCAGAACCACGATGAGCAACAGCACCGCCGCGATGCCGAAGGCCGTGTCGTTATCCCCGCGGGAGGCGGCGTAGCGGTAAAGCGCAACGGACAAGGTGGAGCCGGAGCGCGACAGCTGCGCAAAGACGCTTCCCTGCGGCATATACATGGCGCTGCCCCCCGCCACAAGCAGGAGCGCCGCGCTCTCGCCGACCATACGCCCGACGGAAAGAAGAATCCCGGTTAAAATCCCTTTGAGGGCGCAGGGGAGCAATATGGTGCGGATGAGATACCATTTTGCCGCGCCCAAGCCCCTCGATCCCTCGCGGTAGGATTCCGGAACCGCTTTCAGCGCCTCCTGCGCGGTGCGCAGCAGGATGGGCAGCACCATGACGGCAAGGGTCAGCACACCGGCGATAAGCGAGACCTGAAGCTTAAGCAGAACGCAGAAGAACACATAGCCGAAAACGCCGTATAAAATGGACGGTATGCCCGACAGGGTTTCGGCGGCGAATTCAATGAGGCGCACAAGCCGCCTGTTTTTTGCGTATTCGTTCAGATAAATTGCGCCGCCCACACCCAGCGGCACGGAAACCAGCAAGGAAAAAAAGACGATGTATAAAGTGTTGACAATCGATGGAAAAATGCCGACGGTTTCCAAAATCGGGTTTTCAGCCGAGGATAAAAACGCAAAAGATACGGCGGGCAGCCCCTTTGCCAGCACATAGACGATCAAGCAGACCACCAGCGCGGCCGCGCCGCCGGAAAGCAGATAAATGAAACCGTACAGCAGGGCTTCCTGCGGGCGGCGCTTTTTTGCGGTTATGGAGGAAATGCTGACGGAAAGCTCAGGCATTGTGCGCACCGCCTTTTTTGAGAATTGCGCTCAGCGCAGCGTTGATTATCATAATAAACACAAACAGAACAAGCCCGATCCCATACAGGGCTTCCCTGTGGAGACCGCTGGAATACGCCCACTCAAGGGGGATTGAGGTGGTGAGCAGGCGCACGGGCTTGAGCAGTTCCGGCAGTATCGCGGCGTTGCCCGCCACCATCGTCACCGCCATCGCTTCCCCGACCGCCCGCCCGACGCCCAGCGCCATCCCGGCGGCAATCCCGCTTTTGGCGGCGGGGATGGTCACCCTGAAGATGCACTGCAAGCGGGTGGAGCCAAGCGCCAGCGCCGCATCCTCATACTGCTTGGGCACGGCGCGCAGGGCGGTTTCGGACACGGTGATAATCGTGGGCAGGATCATGATGGAGAGAACCGAGATGGCCGCCAGCAGGCTGCCGCTTTGCGGCAGACCCGCCCAGGTTTGCAGTTTGAAAATCAGCGGCGCGAGGAGGATTGCGCCCAAAAGCCCATAGACCACGGAGGGAATCCCGGCAAGCAGGTCAATGAGCGCCCGCAACGCGCCGGGCAGCTTGCCCGGCGCGAGCTTGGACAGAAAAACCGCAACCAGCACCCCGGTGGGCAGGGCAATCAAAATCGCGCCCGCAGTGGCAAAAATGGAGGAAAGGATCATGGGCAAAATGCCGAATTGCCCGTTGCCGGGATTCCAAACCCGTCCGAGCAAAAACTTGAGGATTCCAACCTTGGCGATGACCGGACCGCCGGAAGCAACCATGTATACGCTGATGAAGAGGACGCTGACGACCGCCGCCAAGCCGCAGAGCAGGAAAGCGGCGCTCATCACCGCTTCAAGCGTCAGCTTGGATCTCCGGGTGGAAATAATGGATTGTTTTTCAGTCATCATTTTCTCCCTGCCACACGCATTGCGGGAACCGCGGACGGCATGGCCGCACCCGATCCCCGCAAGCCTTATATTGGCAGTTTTTCTGTTTATTATTTGATGGGCAGCAGGCTCTTTTCAGATACGATTTTCTGCCCGGCCTCGCTCAGCACAAAATCCTTGAAGGCCTGTGCGGCAGGGGAGAGCTCGGCACCGCTTTTGGTCAGCAGGAAGAACTCCCTTTTGAGCTGATAGCTGCCGTCCTTCAGCGCTGTGGTCGAGATCGCGGTGCCCTCATACTGAACCGTGTTGACCTTGGAGGTATCCACATCGGAGAAAGACAAGTAGCCGATGGCGTTCTGGTTTGCGGCAACAGCGGTCTGCACTTCGCCGGTGCTGGCCTGCGTGGTCGCGCCTGCGGGGATATCCGCTTCCGCAAAGCCGACAATTTCCGCAAAGGCACTTCTTGTGCCGGAGCCTTCTTCGCGGGTGACAACGGTAATCAGCGCGTCTGCGCCGCCAACCTCTTTCCAGTTGGTGATGGAGCCTGTGTAGATGCCGTTGACCTGTTCCTTGGTCAGGTTGGCAACGGTGTTGCTCTTGTGCACGACAATGGCGATGCCGTCAATGGCATAGGCGGTGGCATCCAGACCGTCCTCAGTGCCGTCGGTTTTCAGCGCCCGGCTGGAATGACCGATTTCATACAGACCGCTGATGGTGTTTTTGATCCCGTCGCCTGAACCGTTCTGATCATAACCGATGGTAACCTGCTGGTTATCCGCCTGAAACTGATAGATCAGCGCAAGCATGACCTTTTCGACCGAGGTGGAACCGCCGGTTTTCACGTCGCCGCTGAGCGCTGCGGCCGCCGTGCCGGAGGTCGCGTCTGTGGAGCCGTTTGTGTCTGCGCCGCAGCCCGCAAAAACGACGGCCACGGACAGGAGCGCCAGAAGAATGCCGACCGCTTTTTTCATCGATACCTTTTTCATTGGCTGTGTTCTCCTTCGTGTTTATAGTTTGATTGAACGGGTATATGATACCGCGCTTTCCCTCCATCCGAAAGCACGGCTGCGTATAATTTTTGTAAAGTTTGTGTCAAGCGGTGCCGAAAGACCAAAAATTCCGGAATGCTGCCTGCGGCAAAAGCGCGGCTTGCAAAAAAATCACAAAAAAAATACTTGCGTTTTGCATTTGGATGTGCTATACTAGGCGCAATGAATGATGTGTGTATTATGAAATGTGTTTGATGGAGGAGTGGGCGATGCCCGCTCTTTTGTTTGTGCAGTGAGGTGAGGGTATGGCAAATTCCGCGAACCCCGGGGGGATTGCCGCGCGTGCGCGTGCGCTTGCGCAGCCCTTTGCGGCGCAGCTTGGGCTGACGCTTTGGGACGTGCGGTTTTTAAAAGAAGGGGTCAACTGGTATCTGCGCTTTTGGATTGATGCCCCGGGTGGGGTGGGGCTGGAGGAATGCGAGGCGCTCAGCCGGGCGGTTGATGCCCCGCTTGACGAAGCGGATTTCATCCGGCAGAGCTATATTTTGGAGGTCTGTTCCCCGGGCATTGAACGGGAGCTGACGCGCGAGGAGCATTTCCAGCAATATCTGGGCAGCGAGGTGACCGTTCGCTTGGTGCGCCCGCGCGAGGGGCAACGGACGCTTTCCGGGGTGCTCGAGGTCTGCGAGGGCGGCAGATTGACGCTGCGCCTTGCGCAGGGGGATGCCTTATCGCTGGAAAAGAAGGAATGCGCGAGTGTAAGGCTGGCGGAGCGGTCTGACGCCTGATATTTAACTATATTAGTAAGGAATGATGCACGACATGAATAACGGAGAATTCTTTGAAGCCCTGCGTCTGCTGGGGAAGGAAAAAGGAATCCAGATGGACGCGCTTTATGAAGGCATCCAGCGGGCGATTGTGACGGCCGTCAAGGGCGATTACGCGAACAAGGACATCGTCTTTTGTGAGATTTTGCCCGATACGCAGGAAATGAAGGTTTTTGTGCGCAAAACGGTGGTCAGCGAAATCGCCGACCCCGACGCCGATCTTTTGCCCGAGCAGGCGGAACACCTCAAGCCCGGCGCACAGGTGGGCGATATCATCGAAATTGAGCTGGACACCAAGGAGGTCAGCCGCATTGCGGCGGAAAAGGGCAAGCACGTCCTGCGCCAGGGCATCCGGGAAGCGGAGCACGGCAAGCTGCGTTCCGAATTCCAGAGCCGCGAGCAGGAAATCGTCACCGTTAAGGTGCAGCGCGTGGAGCCAAACGGTGACGCGGTGGTGGAAATCGGCAAGGTGGAGGAAACCCTTCCCGCCGCAGAGCAGGTGCCGGGCGAGCGATTCCAGCCGGGCGATCTGATTAAGGTCTATGTGGTGGATATCAAGGGCTTGGATCGCAAATATCCCCATGCCACCATTTCCCGCGTGCATCCGGGGCTGGTCAAGCGCCTGTTTGAGCTGGAGGTGCCGGAGGTCAGGGAAGGTCTTGTGGAGGTGAAGGCGGTGGCGCGCGAGGCGGGCTCCCGCAGCAAGGTCGCGGTGGTTTCCAGCGAGGAAAATATAGATCCCGTGGGCGCGTGCATCGGTTCCCGCGGTTCCCGCGTGGAGCGTATTGTGGATATGCTTGGCGGCGAAAAGATTGATGTGATCAAATACAGCGAGGATCCCGCCGAATTTGTTGCCGCGGCGCTGGCACCCGCCGAGGTGCTCAGTGTGGATGTGGCGGAAAACGACGAGCACACCTGCCACGTCGTTGTGCCGGAAGCGAAGCTTTCGCTTGCAATTGGCAACAAGGGGCAGAACGCCCGCTTGGCCGCGCGGCTGACGACCTGGAAGATTGATATCAAGTCCGACACCGCAGTCACAGCGCCGGACGCCGAGGAAGAGACGCAGGAAACCGAAGCATAAAAAAGTCTCTTTCCTCCGTTCTTTTATAAAATCAGCAGGCGGGCGCCGCTGATGCAACACAGCGACCATAGCCCATATGCGGCGCTTTTGCCGCTTGAGGAGAATCCCGATGCCTGGACAAAAACCGGAGCGCCGGCAGCCGCTGCGCAAATGCGTGGGCTGCAACGAGATGAAGCCGAAAAAAGAGCTGATCCGCGCGGTCAAATCCCCGCAGGGGGAGGTCGCGCTTGACCGAACCGGCAAGGCGCCTGGCAGGGGAGCTTATCTTTGCCCTGACGCGGCCTGCCTGCGCAAGGCGCACAAGGCGCACAGGCTTGAACGCGCGTTTTCGTGCAGGATCCCGGATGAAATTTACCAGCAACTGGAAGAGGGGCTTTTGACGGATGCTTGACGAAAAGCGGGCGCTTTCACTGCTGGGGCTTTGCCGCAAGGCGGCGCGCGTTTCCTTCGGGCATGACGCGGCAAAAAAAGCCCTGCGCAGCAAAAACGCGAAGCTGTGCCTGCTTTGCGCGGATGCTTCCGCGCGGCTGAAGGAAGAATTCCGCGGGCTGGCGGAAGAGACGGGCGTTCCCTTGCGGGAGTTGCCCTTCCCCACGGCGCAGCTCAAGCGGGCGACGCAGTATTCCGCCGCCGTGCTGACCATTGACGAGGTGGGCTTTGCCGCAAAGCTAAAGCAAACCATCGACCAGAAACCATAACAGGGCAAGCTCCCTTCCCAAGGTTCCCTTCCCCAAGCAAAGAACGTTCCCCTCTTGAAAGGAAGATCATATGCTAGAAAAGATCCGGATCAAAGAAGTGTCCGCCCGGCTGGGGGTCACAAATAAGGAAATTGCGGAGCTGCTTTCCCGTTATTTTACGGGGACGCGCAACCTCAATTCCGTCCTTCAGGAGACGGAGCTGGATGTCATTTTTGAACACTATACCCTAGCGACGGCGGTGGAGAGCTTTGACGAGTTCTTTGCGCAGCAAAAGCCAAAGGAAACAGCCAAAGCGCAAGCGCCGTCCCAAAAGGCGGAGCCGCCCGCCGCAAGCCCCGCTGCGGCGCAGAAGGCAGGGCAGAAGCGAAAGCCGGAAGCGCCGAAGCAGCAGGAGAGTTCCGGGAAACCCGGCGCGGTCGCCCGCCCGGCGCGTCCCAAGGCGACCTCTGCCGAGCGCCAGGCAAGCCAGGAACTTGCGGCGGCGCAGCAGGCCAGGCGCCAGCAGAACGCGCAGACGGGTGCAACCCAGCCGCCCAAAAAGAAAAAAGAAAGCGCCGGCGCTCCTCAGGCACGCACCAAGGGCGAAGCGCGCACGGTGGATACGCGTTCAGGGCAGGTGAACCTGGATAAATACAACGAACGCTATGAGCAGATTGCGCCCGGGCAGCAGCAGGGCAAGCGCAGCGACAGCCAGGTCAGCAAGCAAAAGCTCAAGCAGAAATCCCAGCAATACCGCAAGCAGGGGATGCGCTCCTCCCGGCGCGAAACGGAATCCCAGCGGCTTCAGCGCATTGCGGCGGAGCGTGCGCGCAAGCCGCAGCTGGTGATCAAGGTGGGCGAAAAAATCACTGTCACGGAGCTGGCGTTGCGCCTCAAGCGCACCGCTGCGGAGGTGGTAAAAAAACTCTTCGTTTCGCTGAGTATCGCTGCGACGGCGAACGACGTGATTGACTACGATACCGCGGAGCTTGTTGCCGCGGAGCTTGGCGCACGCGTGGAGCGCGAGGTGGTTGTGACGATTGAAGATCGCATCATTGACGACAGTGTGGATAAGGACGAGGATCTTGCCCCGCGCGACCCGGTCGTTGTGGTGATGGGGCACGTTGACCACGGTAAGACCTCGCTGCTCGACGCCATCCGCAACACCGCCGTCACAGAGACGGAGGCGGGGGGCATCACGCAGCACATCGG
>JAISQZ010000179.1 GCA_031273905.1 Oscillospiraceae bacterium
TTTGGAAGCTTCCTTTCGATTGATAGGGTGGTCTGACAGGATACGGCGCAGCGTATGCTGTGAATCGGCGGAACGATTGAATCGGACGCCTTGACGGTTTGCAAGGCGCACGCTTAAGCGCCGCGCACCGTTTCCATAATTCCCGCAAAGGTTTGCGCGATGATTTCCGCCGTGCGGGGTCCCAGGGAATTGGTTTCTTCATAGTGCTTGCGCTCCAAATGATCCTTTCCGCCGTCAAAATAGGTTTTGACCGGGTCAAGATAGAAATCATTGGGCGGGACGACGTAGCCGGTCATGTCGTTGCAAAGCCCGAAGATCAGCAGGTTTTCATCCTGCGCAATCTCGGTCAGTGTGGGCGGGTTGATCTCCGGCCCCTTGCCTGTGGCAGATTGCTCCGCAGGCAAAAAGCCGCCGTAGGCAAGCTCCGGGAACAGCTCCCCCGGCAGGAACAGCAGCTGCAGCCCATCCAGGTTGAGGTAGGTCATTTCCGTTTCGACCGCGTAGCCCACCTCCCCCTGCCCCGCCGCGCAGCGCTTCGACTGAAATATACGCAGCTTGGAAGCGAAAAGCAGCATATAATTTTCGGCGTCGGCATAGAAGCGCTGCGTCACCAAGTTCAAAATTGGCGCAAGCCTGCGCTCAGCCGTAATCTGCGTCGCGGCCTCGCCTAGCAGCCTGCCGCAGAGCTTTGTGGATGCGATGTTGTCCTCATCCAGTTCCTTCGGGCGGATCAAACCGCCGATGGCGCCAACGAAATAGATGCTTTCCGCGCCGCTTCTTTCCAGAATTTCCCGCCTAAGATAGCAGGGGAAATCCGCGCTGATCAAGGAATTTTCGCCCAGCATGGATTCAGAGTGCGAAGCGAAGTTGAGCAGCCAGGTTTCGCGGCTTCCGTCCGCCGGGGCAAAGCGCAGGCGTGTGAGGACTTTGGAAAAGACCTGCGGATCCCGGCTGTCGCGCAGCACATCCGGCGATTCAATGCTGCCGTGAAACAAATCGCCCTTTTTGCGGCTGCGGTACGCCTCGCGCATCACCCGGCGGATGCCCTCGTGGACAATCGCCATAAATTTCGGGTCGCGCCCGGTGAGCGGCAGCCTCCCCCAATAGCCCAAGGTGTCAATCCCCGCGTGGTTGTGGGTGCTGCAAATCAAAACGCCCCGGCAACCCATCTGCGCAAGCTCCTCGCGCATGGAATCCTTGATGATGTCGCAATCCACACTGCTCATGCCGACCGTATCCGCCGAAACGAGGAATACGCCGCCGCGCCCGCTGTTGTCGTCAAGCCAAACGGCGCTTGCCGTCATGGGATCCAGCACACCGGTGGCGGGGTTGTTGGTCTTATAGCCCGCCACCCAATATTTTTTCTTCAGGATATCATCCGGCATGATATCCGTCTTAGCAAAACCCAAGGAAAACCGATCGCTCTTTGGCGTCTTGAGCGCGTCGTAGCCTGCCTTTGGCAACGCTGCGGCGGGATGCCGTTTGCCATATCGAACCGCGCCACGCGAAAACCCCTTTTTTGCTATTTTTGATAGTATGCCCAGAACTTGCACGCAAACACCTTCTTCCATTTATGCTGACAACAGTGTAACAGAACCGTCGCAAAATAGCAAGGGCTTTGGATTGTTTTTCAGCCCTAAGCCCCCAAATTTACTAATTGGATGGAAATGCGTCACGGTTTGTTCAAAAGTAACGGGAATCCGCACGAGAGTCGAATTCACCAACTGCCTGCGCGATTTGTCTGACCTGCATTACGGCACACGCGCCGGGCGCGTCTTGTGCATGTCCAAAGCGCGAAGAACACCGCGCCGGCAATGATCGGCAGCAGCACGGAGATTTTCTTAAAGTTCATATGACACAGAGATTTTCGTGAAGCTCATAGAGTCTCACTCCCCTTTGTCTCAGATATCGGGCGCCCCCGCCGCTTTCAGCGTCTTGGAAGCGACAAGCGCGAATCCGCTTGCGAACAGCAATGCGCCCGTGACAATCAGCAAGCTTTCAATCCGCACAACATCGCCGAGAGGTCCGAACAGAGCCATTCCCATGGGCATTGCAAGCCCGTTTATCATCATCAACACACTGAACACGCGCCCCATGACTGCGGGGTCGAGCTTGCTCTGCATGATCGTCTGCGTCGGCGTGTTAAAAAACGGCACAGACATTCCGCACAGGAGCATTACACCGAGATAAACCCAAAAATTCGGCACAACACCGAACAGAAACGTCGCAACGCCGAAGGCGAAGCAAGAGAGTATCATCGTATGAACCTTATTCTTAAATCCGCCCCAAACCGAAATTGCCGCGCCACCGAGCATCATTCCGATGGAAAAGCCAAGCTCAATCGCGGTCAGCCGCCATACGTCGTTGCCGAACGTCCGCGCCGTTTGCAGCGGCGTGAGCATTGCGGCGGGCGTCATACAGACGCTGAAAAACGCCGTGTACGCCAGCAGAATTTTTAGCCAGCCGATGCCGCCGATGTAGCGCAAGCCTTCTTTTAACTCGTCGAAGTATGCCTTAATGCCTGTGCCGCTTTGCTTGCGCTCCAAGGGCGGAACGTGAACACAGAAGAATACCACGGAAATCCCGATTGCCGCTGTGATTACGTCGATGAAAAAGATGTAGGCAATCGGCAGAAAGGTGAGTAAAACACCCGCGAGCATGGGTGGGGCAAACATTGTCAGCGACTGCATGGTTGACTGAATCCCGTTAAAGCGCGTCAAATGCTCCTGCGGCACGATTTGCGGGATGAGTGCGCTGACGGCGGGCGTTTGAACGCCCTGACCAAGCCCCCGCACGATTACGACAATCAGCATTAGCCACAAATTCTCGTAGCCCATAAAGAACAATACCGCGAGAATGAGCGTGGCGATTGCGATAGCCGCATCCGCGATATTCACAAGGTACTTGCGGTTATAGCGGTCAGCCCACACGCCCGCGAAGGGCGAGATAATCACCATCGGCAACAATCCCGCGCAGGTGAACAGCGTCATCCATATGCCCGACTGCGTTTCAAGCGTGATGTGCCACGTTATGGCGTACTGCACGAGCATGGAGCCGAACATCGACGCGAACTGCCCGCCGATGAAGAACCCCGCGTTGCGCTTCCAGTTGGTTATGTTCAAGTTTTATCCTCCCCGGATTGTCCGGCAGCGGGTTCCGACCGCAGCCAAATATTATTTCCGCAATTCTTTCAAGCAGCGAACGATAGGCCTGCGATAAATCCTCAGACAGATCCATTTCAGTATGGCACATATCGTTGCGGATTTCAAGTGCAATTTGCGCTAATGTGAAATATATATAGAGAGGTGGCTTGAAGCATAAGCAAAAAACAATCGCCACAGCGGATATCCCGAAGGACTGCGTTAAATGCGTTAAAACGATTGCCGCTTTGCTACAGCCTTATCCCGCCAATATGAATCCCCCTGGCTTCCACATAGCTGTAAGTATCCAAGGGGCGGTTATCGGAATCATAGCTGTGCGCGGCGATGAGGATGTTTTGCGGGGCAGGGGGGCTGCCCGCTGCCACCACCAGCAGGGAATGCGAAAAATCCGGCTTTCCGGCAAATTTGAGCTGAACGATGTCCCCCGGCCAAATCTGGTCAAGCGGCACCATATGCCCAAAGGGACCGCGACCTTTGTTTTTGGTCAGAAAATTGAAAAGGAAGGGAACACTGCTCCAGCTCGGTGCGCGGCTGTTCAAGGAATGATAGTACCAGCCGGTGTCCTTCGTTTCGTTCATCACTGCGCCGCCGGCCAGCAGCGCCTGCGAAACAAAGTTTGAGCAGTCGCCGCCCATCTCCGAAAAATCCGCGAAGCTGGGGTTGCGTCTGAACGCCCATTCGTGCGCGTATGCGATTGCCGCGCTGCGTTGATAGGGCTTGATTGCGGGTGTGCTTGCCGCCATGCTTGTCACGCTCCGTTTCAAATGCGTTTTTCATGTGGGAAAAGGGCTCCCCTTGCATTCATTATATGCAAATGAAACAGAGCGGCTCTATCCTTGCTTATAAACATGGATTTGAGGAATGGAGTTTGCCGCCGCTTCTTTGACAAATTCCTTCCGCGGAAAAAACCACAGAAAAATTCACAGAAAAATTTCCCCTAAAAAGTCAAATAGCGCTTGACAAAATGCTCGTCAAGTGCTATAATTATCTAATAATGCATGTTTTATTATGGCGTTGTGTGCGCAGCGCCCATACAAATGTTTTCTTGCTTTCAGTTTAGCACCTTTTAAACAAAAAAGCAAGAAAAATTTTTGAAAATTTTGAGGCATTCACTGATGGCTGCGGCTGAATAATGAACGGGGGATGAATAGATGCTCAAGGTAACACCAATCCGGCGGGGGAAGCAGACGCGCATGAGCTACGGAAAAATTCGCGAAGTCATGGACATGCCAAACCTCATTGAGGTGCAAAAGAATTCCTTTCGCTGGTTTTTGGATGTTGGGCTGAGAGAGATTTTCCGCGACATTGCGGAAATCACGGACTACAGCAAAAGCTGGGTGCTCACCTTTGTGGATTATCGGCTGGACGACAAGCCGAAATATACCGTCCGCGAATGCAAGGAGCGCGATGCCACCTATGCCGCCCCCATGCGGGTGAAGGCGCGCTTGCTCAACAAGACCACCGGTGTTGTGAAGGAAAGCGACATCTATATGGGTGATTTTCCGCTCATGACGGAAAGCGGCACCTTTGTGGTCAACGGCGCGGAGCGTGTGATTGTATCGCAATTGGTGCGTTCCCCCGGCGTTTATTACAGCAAGAGCTATGACAAAACAGGCCTGGAGCTTTTTTCCGGCACGATCAATCCTAACCGCGGCGCGTGGCTGGAGTTTGAAACGGATATCAACAACCTTTTCTACGTGCGCATCGATAAAAACCGCAAGCTCTTCGTGACCACCTTCATCCGTGCGCTGGGGCTGGAAACCGATGCCGAAATCCGCGAATTTTTCGGTGAGGATCCCCGCATAGAGGCGACGCTGGAAAAGGACGAGATTGCCAATTCCGCAGAAGCCGTGATGGAGGTGTTCCGCAAGCTGCGCCCCGGCGAGCCGGTGACGCTGGACAACGCCCGGGAACACTTGGAAAGCCTGTTTTTTGACCCGCACCGCTATGATATTTCCCGCGTGGGGCGCTATAAATATAATAAGAAGCTGGCGATTGCCGCGCGTCTGAGCGGCTACCATGTGCTGGAGCCGGTTGCCGACCCGCGCAGCGGAGAGCTGCTGGCGGAGCCGGGCGAGCTGATCACGAAGGAAAAGGCCTATCAGATTGAGCAGGCGGGCGTGACCTGCGCCGTGATCAAGCTGAACGAGGAGCAAAGCCTGACCATCCGTTCCAACGGCATGGTTGACGCCAAGGGGCGGCGCGATGAGGATTCCGGCAGCGACGCGCGCAAATATGATTATCTGCCGCAGTTCAGCGTGGAGCAGTTGGAAGAGATCGGGCTGACCGAAAAGGTCTGCGCCAAGGTTCTGTTTGAGATTTTAGATCAAAACCTCAGCGCTGACGCCCTGCTGCAGGCGCTGCGCAGCCGCTTGGATGAGCTGATTCCCAAGAATATTACATTGGAGGATATTTTCGCCTCCGTCAATTATGTCAATTGCCTGGCGCAGGGCGTTGGAAAGCCGGATGACATTGACCATCTGGGCAACCGCCGCATCCGCTGCGTGGGCGAGCTGCTGCAAAACCAGTTCCGCATCGGCATCGCGCGCATGGAAAAGCTTGTGCGCGAAAAGATGACCCTGCAAGCGCAGGATGACGCGGAAAAAATTTCCCCCGCAACGCTGATCAACATCCGCCCTGTTTCCATGGCGATTAAGGAATTCTTCGGTTCTTCGCCGCTGAGCCAGTTCATGGATCAAACCAACCCGCTAGCGGAGCTGACGCACAAGCGCCGTCTTTCCGCGCTGGGTCCCGGAGGGCTTTCCCGCGACCGCGCCGGTTTCGAGGTGCGCGACGTGCATTACAGCCATTATGGACGCATGTGCCCAATTGAAACGCCGGAAGGGCAAAACGTGGGCTTGATCACCTACCTTGCCACCTTCGCTAAAATCAATCGCTATGGCTTTGTGGAAGCGCCCTACCGCCGGGTGGAAAACGGCGTGGTGCTTGACCGTGTGCGCTACATGACCGCGGATGCGGAGGATGATTACATCGTTGCGCAGGCGAATGAGCCGCTTGACGAAAACGGGCGTTTCATCAATGCCCGCGTCAACGCGCGGCACAGGGATGAATACCTTGAGGTTGACCGCGAGCGCGTGCATTACATGGACGTCTCACCCAAAATGGTGGTTTCCGTCGCCACGGCGATGATTCCCTTCCTTGAAAATGACGACGCCAACCGTGCGCTGATGGGCTCCAACATGCAGCGGCAGGCGGTGCCGCTGCTCAAGACCGACGCCCCGCTGGTGGGCACGGGCATGGAATACAAGGCTGCGGTGGATTCCGGCGTGGTGATGCTTGCGAAGGAAGCCGGCACGGTTGCTTACACCAGCGCGGATCTGATTGTGGTGGAAAACGCCGCGGGCAGGCGGCAAAAATATGAGCTGATCAAGTTTATGCGCTCCAACCACGGCACCTGCATCAACCAAAGGCCGATTGTTTCCGTCGGCGAGCAGGTGAAGGCGGGGCAGGTGATCGCCGACGGTCCGGCAACGGACCAGGGCGAGATCAGTTTGGGCAAGAACGCCCTGATCGCCTTCATGACCTGGGAGGGCTACAATTACGAGGACGCGGTGCTGGTCAATGAAAAGATTGTTCAGGACGATGTCTATACCTCCATCCATATTGAACAGTTTGAGCTGGAAGCGCGCGACACCAAGCTCGGCGCGGAGGAGATTACACGGGATATCCCCAACGTTGGCGACGACGCAATGAAGGATCTTGATGACCGTGGCATCATCCGCGTTGGCGCGGAGGTGCATTCGGGCGATATTCTTGTGGGTAAGGTGACGCCCAAGGGCGAGACTGAGCTGACGGCGGAGGAGCGCCTGCTACGCGCTATCTTCGGCGAAAAGGTGAAGGAGGTACGCGATACCTCCCTGCGCCTGCCCCACGGCGAATACGGCATTGTGGTCAATGTGGAGGTGTTTACCCGCGAAAATTCCGATGAGCTTTCGCCGGGCGTCAATATGGTTGTGCGTTGCTACATCGCCCAAAAGCGCAAGCTTTCCGTCGGCGACAAAATGGCGGGGCGCCACGGCAACAAGGGTGTGGTTTCCCGCATCCTGCCGCAGGAGGATATGCCCTTCCTGGATGACGGTACGCCGCTGGATATTGTGCTCAACCCCATGGGCGTGCCTTCACGCATGAACATCGGGCAGGTGCTGGAGGTGCATTTGGGCTTCGCGGCGCGTCAGTTGGGCAAAAAGAACGCCCAAAAGATGATGATGATGACCCCTGTTTTCGACGGCGCGCACGAAAGTGACATCCGCGAAGCGCTCATTGAAGCGGGCGTTGCAGAGGACGGCAAGTCCTGGCTGTTTGACGGGCGCACCGGGCGCCGTTTCGATAACCGCGTCACAGTGGGCGTGATGTACTTCCTTAAGCTGCTCCACTTGGTGGACGATAAAATCCACGCGCGTTCCACGGGACCATATTCGCTGGTAACGCAGCAGCCCTTGGGCGGCAAGGCACAGTTCGGCGGGCAGCGTTTCGGCGAAATGGAGGTCTGGGCGCTGGAAGCCTATGGCGCGGCTTACACCCTGCAAGAGATTTTGACCGTAAAATCCGACGATGTGGTTGGGCGCGTAAAGACTTATGAAGCGATTGTGAAGGGCAAAAACGTGCCGCAGCCAAGCATTCCGGAAAGCTTCAAGGTGCTGGTGAAGGAGCTGCAGTCCCTTGCGCTGGATGTGCGCATTTTGGATGGCGAGGGCGGGGAGATCGACCTGCGCCAGACCTTTGATGATGAACCCGGCTTCGGTGTGCCAGATGAACGCAAGCTGGCCGCCGTCAACCCGGCGGATCTTGCGGAGGAGGAGGACGCGGAGGAGCTGGAGGAGCTGGAGGACGAAGACGAAGGGATTGAAACAGGGGATCTGCCGGACGACCTGCTCCTTGAGGACGGTGATGACGGTGCGCTGCCCAGCGGCGCGGACTTTTTGGACGATTACAACGACGGCTATGAGCCGGAGGAATGAGCCGGTTCGCAAGGGGAATCTGCAACAATAAAACATTAACGACAGGGGACAGGAGTACCGTATGGAACAAAACACCACCTTTGAATCCATCCGCATTGGATTGGCTTCCCCCGAACAGATCCGCGGTTGGTCCTTCGGCGAGGTGAAGAAGCCGGAGACGATCAATTACCGCACACTGAAACCGGAACGCGACGGCTTGTTCTGCGAAAAGATTTTTGGGCCGACTAAGGACTGGGAATGTCATTGCGGCAAATATAAACGCATCCGCTACAAAGGGATCATCTGCGACCGCTGCGGCGTAGAAGTCACCCGTTCCAAAGTCCGCCGTGACCGCATGGGCAACATTGACCTAGCCGCGCCGGTTTCACACATTTGGTACTTTAAGGGCATACCCAGCCGGATGGGCCTGATACTGGACGTATCGCCGC
>JAISQZ010000207.1 GCA_031273905.1 Oscillospiraceae bacterium
TGTCAAGCATTTTTGCAGGGAGAAACAATAGTTCTTGCATTTTCCACTGCGAAGCTGTTCATTGTTCGTTCATTTTTGTGAAACCTGCATGGTGCTATTTCCCGAATTGCAAATCATTCCCTAGGCTTGATGTTGATCCCCACCGCCAGCCTGCCCAGCACGTCCAGGCAGCTACGCCCGCACAGCAGGTCAATGATCAACTCGCATTGCTCTGGATCCTCGGTATTCATCTTTCCCTCGGCATCCAGCTCCACGCCATAGGTGGAAAGGAATTCTATGCGCGCTTCAATCGAAAGCCCGGCGATGTGGTCAAGGATTTCACGGTCAAAATCCAGGAACTTGCGCGTGTTCCTGCCGGAAAGCGCGGCAAGCTCAAACTGCTCAAAGTTGCCCACCACCTCCGCCTGGACGATCTGCGCAAGCCTGCGGTTGCAAAGGGCTTCCGCGCGGCTTTCCATGTCAAAATCCTTTGTAACGCTTTCGGAAAGGAAGACGCACTGCCCTTCTATGAAAAGGAAATCCGTCTGCGGACCGAATTTGAGCAGCGGATAGTCGCTTTCCGCAACCTCGCCGCCCTGCGCTACGCAGAGCAGGGATTTCGCGCCGCCGCTGATAAAGGGATTTGCGCGGCGCAGGAGGACGATCTCTTTCGGCGCGGCGAGTTCCTCCCCTTCGGCGGCGCTTTCGGGCGGCGGGAGCTTTTCCTTCCCGTAAAAAGCATAGCCTACAGGCTTTGCGAGAACGCCGTTGGCAAAATCCTCCGGCGCGTTTTGTTCCGCTGTGCGCACACCATGCAGCAGCTCGCGCAGCTGTTCGCGGAACAGCTCGCTCTCCCCCGGCAGCACACCGATTTCCTCCTTGGGCAGCAAGGGGGAATATTCCGTCAGGGTGCGCTCGGCCAAGGTTTTTTCCAGCAGCTGGCGGATGTGCTGCTGCACCCAAGCGGAAACCTCGCGCATGGCGCAGGCGTTCCAGCTCAGCTGCAGACCGTCCCGGCTTTTATGGGTGCTGTAAAGCGCAAACCGCCACTCGTAGTCCTTACCGTTGACGGATTGCAGCGCGGCAATCAGGTTTTGCGTGTCCAAAATGATTTTTCCTCCTGTTAAATAGGGTTCAAGGCGTTTTCAAGCGATCCATCATATCACAAAGTGGGAAAAATTGCAACGATTTTTTCATTTATGTTCCCAATTTATGATATTTTTATTGCGGGATAGTATTAGGGCTATCACCAGCACACTGGTTTCCGATAAGCGCCTTCAAGTTCGTTTTCCCCAAAATGCAGATGCCGAAGCCGTGGGGGGCATTCGGTTGCGGAATCCATTCAAAACCGATCCTCATAAAGCTTGAGGACGTTTACCGCAACCTCGTATTTTGTGATGCGCTGGTTCATTGCCTGGCGCTCCATGTGGCGGTGCGCCTGTGCTTCGCTCATTCCAAGCGAGGAAATCAGCACACACTTGGCGCGGTTGATCAGCTTCATTTCACTGAGCTTTTGTTCCAAGCGCTGGTTCTTCGTTTGCAGCAAGCGCATCCGGCTTTGCACCGCCTGCATCATTTCAAGCGCCGAAAGCAGCACTTGGCGCGAAACCGGCTTTTGCAGCAGCATCACGCCAAGCGGCAGCAGGGCTTCGCCAAGCGCGGCAAACGTATCCTCCGGCGAAAGCAGAAGGAGCTGCGCCTGTGTCTCCTCCGAAAGGGTGTGCGCAATTTCGTCCCCCAGTTCGTCCCGAAGCGGCGCGTTGAGGATGCAGCAATCCCAGTTTCGTTCCCCAGCGCCCAGCAACGCCCGTACCTCCCGCGCGGAGGAACAGGAATGCAGCAGCGCTTCGGGCTGCGCGGAAAGCATTTCTTCAAAATACCTTCCGCCTTTTTCGGAGCCGGAAACCAAGAGAAAACGCAGCATAATAAAAAACCTCGGGTCAAAGGATCAAAACGGCACGTAAAGCGATTGATAGGGGTTGTTGCTGTTGGGTGTGAGGAGCAGGTAGGGGGCCTGTGTCAGCTTTTCCGGCGCAATGCCGAAACGCCCTGCGAATTCCTCCAGCAGCGGAATGATCGGCGCAAGTTCCGCAGGCTCCGCTTTGCGCATGGCAACCTGAAGCGGAAGCTCTTTAGGGATCGCTTCGCCGCGCAGGAAGATTTTCCCTCCGTGCATCCCTGTGCCGCAAAAGCGCCCGACCGGCGCTTCCTCCGCCGGCTGCCCAAGCCCAAGGGCAACAATGATGCCTCCTGCCTGGTATTCCCCGAGAAAATCCCCGGCGCGACCGCCAATGACCAGCTTCGGGCAGGTTTCGCCGTATTCCTTCATGTGAATGCCGGCGCGGTAACCCGCGTTCCCCTGCACCAAGATGGCGCCGCCGCGCATACCGTAGCCGCAGGCGTCGCCCGTGGAGCCGTGGATTTCGATTGTTCCGCCGCTCATGGTGTCCCCTGTGGCATCCTGCGCGTTGCCGTGCACGGTGATGCGGCTGCCCTCACCAAGGTAGGCGCCCAAGGCGTTGCCCGGTACGCCGAAAATATCAATCTGAATGTTTTTGATTCCGGCGGCGATATAGCGCTGCCCCAAGCAGTGCTGAAGCTTCACCGTTTCGCCGGAAAGTGCGCGCAGCTGTTCGCCGAGCGCCGAAAAATGCAGATCTGCTGCGTCAATCACTCTCATTATGCCTGTGCCTCCTTTTTGCGCAGCACTGCGGCGCGTACCTCCGGTGAAAAGGCAATCAAGCCTGGATTTTCCCGCAACCTGGCAAACTGCTCCGCCGTCAGCGGGGTACGTTCGCGCACCAGCGCGGTATATATTCCGGCGCAGACCGGATGTTCAATCAGGATATAACCCGCCAGCCGATTTTCCGCTTTATTGAAGTAAAAGCAGCGATAGCCGCCTTCACCGTCCTCCTCTTCAAAAACCTCAATTTCCTCTCCGCTGGGATACGTGCCCGCCGAAAGGATGTGCTTGCCAAAAAAACCGATGGCGTTCATAGGGATCGCTTCGCTGAAGGATCTGGGGCTTCCTCCCGCTGCCGCCATATGCTGCCCGGCGGCTTCGCCCTGCAAATAGGCGTTGGGCAGCAGCGCCATTACCTTGCGCTCGCCGGAGGAGACATCCAAGCTTTCCGTGCAATCGCCTGCGGCATAAATATCCGGTAGGCTCGTGCGCGAAAACGCATCGACCACAATCCCGCGGTTGGTTTCGCCGCCCGCTTCCTTTACAAGGGAGCTGTTTGCGCGCACACCCGCGGCATAGATCAGGTGGTCAAAGGCGATGGTTTCGCCATCCTGCAGCTGTGCATGGTAAGCGTCGCGGTAGCGGTAAAACTTGGCGGCGCTTGTGCCAAGGCAAAAGCGGATGCCATGCTGCCGCAGATGCTCCTGCATGATCGCGGCGGGTTTGGCGCTGAGGATGCTGCTCAGCACACGCGGTGCAAGATCCACAACGGTAACGCTTGCCGCGCGGCCAAGCAGCCCTTCCGCGCATTTGAGACCGATCAACCCCGCGCCGATAATCAGCACGCGGCTTTGCGGTCTGACGGCTTGCTCCAGATAGAGCGCGTCTTCCAAGGTAGTAAAGGTGCGCAAATGCGCCACCTGCTCCAAGCCCTCCGCAGGGAACACCACAGGGGAGGAGCCGGTTGCAACCAGCAGCTTATCATAACCGATGCTTTTTCCGGTTTGCAATACCGCCGTCTTTTTTGCGGGATCAAGCGCCGTAACGGTTTCCCCGAGCATGGCGGTCACGTTGTTTTCCTTATAAAACGAATCCGGCCGGTATTTGATCCGCTGCAAATCCGTCCTGCCCGCAAGGTAATAGGAGATCAGCGGGCGGGAATAGCTGTGATGCGCCTCGGACGCGATGAGCACGATCTCGTCCCTGCGGCTTTGCCGCCGGATGCCCTCAACGCAGCCAATGGCGGCGGCGGAATTGCCGATGATCACATGCTTCATGCCGGCACCTCCTCGTCAGTGAAGAGGATCGCCTGGTTGGGGCAATGCGCCGCGCAGGAGGGTGTGCCGCCGGTGTTTTGCAGGCATAGCTCGCATTTTTGTACCACGCCGAATTCAGAGGGAACGACCGCGCCATAGGGACACGAGAGAATGCAGGTGTAACAGCCGACGCATTTGTTTTGGTCAATGCGCACCACGCCGTCCACCACCGAAATGGCGCCGGTGATGCAGCCCTTTTTGCACAGCGGTTCCTCGCAATGGCGGCACGCAACGGCGAAGCTGATCCTGCCGTCGTCTTCCACGCGGATGCAAGGGTGAATTTTTTTTCCTTTGAGCGTTTTTGCCATGTCGCCGTTGCCCAGGTTGGCGTTGGCACAATAATATTCGCAAAGGCGGCAACCCAGGCACCATTCCTCCTGCACGAAAATCTTTTTCATTTTTTCGCAAACCCTCCGTTTCCGCGTCTAAAATCTAACGTCCAAAAACTAACGTCTGGCTTCCCATGCGCTGCGCAAAATCGCGTATGCATATAGGTATCCCCGTCAAAATCATCCTGCGCGAAGCGGTCAGATCCCCGCATGCTTGATGCCAAGAATTTCCAGCTCCTGTTGCGTCATACCCACGCCGCGCAGCATCAGGCGGTTGCCGCGCAGGGC
>JAISQZ010000058.1 GCA_031273905.1 Oscillospiraceae bacterium
GACGGTCACTTCGGGGTGATGCACATCCACGCGCAGATGGGGGAATTGCTCCAAAAGATGTTCGCCTACGGCTTCGCAGATCTGCGGGGAATTGAGCGGAAAGGATTTGTCTGAACGCTTGGCCTCCACCTTGAAGGTGGCGGCGCTTTGCAGGCGTTGGGCCAGGAAGGAAGCGCAGACCCGTTTGACCGCTTCCATTTCCTTCGGCGCACGCGCCGCGCGGGAATAGCCGCTCAGCCCGAACACACGGGCCGCCCGGGCGGCGGCTTCACGCATATCAATGCCCGGAGCCAGGGGAACCGCCTGCAAAGTGGATTGCGAGAGCTGGAACTGCCATTCCCCCAAGGGGGCAAGCACCTGCCGCAGATTCTTGATCAACTGCTCTTCGAAGGTGCGGCGGTTTTGCCCCTTCAAGGTCAGCTCACCGATTTTGAGGAGCAGGATTTCGGACGGTTGCGGGATTTCGTTCATGAAAATGGTTTTCCTCACAGTTTTCTTGCCAAGCTCTGGCGTGCTTCGTTGAGTGCGCAGAGGAAGGCGTCAATTTCCTCCCAGGTGGTGAAGCGGGAAAGGCTCACGCGCAGTGCGCCGGAAATATCCGCGTCGCTAAGCCCCATCGCGCGCAGGACACGGCTCTTTTTGCCCTTGGTGCAGGCGGAGCCGGAGGAAACGCAGACACCGCGTTCCGAAAGGAAATTGAGCAGGGATTCCGATTGCAGACCGGGGAGGGAACAGTTGGTGAGATAAGGCAGCGCGTCCGGCGGGGAATTGAGCTTGACACCTTCCATCGAACGCAGCCCGCGCACCAAGCGTTCCCGCAGGGAGGAGACGTACTCCAGCGATTGCTGAAGCTCCGGCAGGGCGTTGACCGCTGCGGCAAAGCCCGCGATGGCGGGCATGGCCTGCGTGCCGGGGCGCAGCTTGTTTTCCTGAGCGCCGCCAAAAAGCAGCGGCGCCAGGCGGATGCCCCTGCGGGTGAAGAGTGCGCCCACACCCTTGGGCCCGTGCACCTTGTGGGAACTGACGGTGAGCAGATCCACGCCCATGCGGCCGGGCTGCACGGGCAGCTTGCCGAAGGCTTGCACCGCGTCGCAGTGGATGAGCGCCGGCGCCTTTTGCAGCCGCACCGCCTGCCGGATCGCCTCAACCGGCTGAAGGGTTCCCACCTCGTTGTTGACTGCCATCAGGCTGACGAGGATGGTTTCGCGGTTGATCGCCCGCAAAAGCTCCTGTTCCGAAACGCGCCCGCTGCGGTCAACGCCGAGGTAGATCACCTCAAAGCCACGCGCCGCCAGCTCCTTCGCGCTTTCCGCGACGCTGGAATGTTCCACGGCGGAGGTGACGATCCGTTTGCCGCGGCGGCGCTGCGCGAGGGCTGCGCCAAAGAGGGCGAGGTTGTTGCTTTCCGTCCCGCCGGAGGTGAAAACGACTTCCGCCGGTTCGCAGCCGAGGCTGGTGGCGACACAGGCGCGTGCCCGCTCCAGCAGATGCTCCGCCTCCAAGCCCATCCGGTGCAGGGAAGAGGGATTGCCCCAAAGGCGGGCGAGTTCTTCCTGCATCGCGGCGATGGCCTCGGGGCAGGGAGGGGTGGTTGCGCTGTTATCAAGATAAGCTTCCACAGGCGTTAAACCCCCAAAACATGCCGCAGGCGTTTGTATTGATTATAATTATGCATAGATTGACCCTCACTTGCAAGTTCTTTTTTTTGAATACGGGAAAAATAATAAGAAAAAGGCGCACAGCGGGAAGACGCTCCCAGAACATGCCGCCGCGCAGCGGAAATTACATCAAAAGTTGGGAAGATTTTGGCAGATATTCCCCCTGCGCCTTCCCCCTTTGCCGCCGCAAAAGCACCGAGTGAGACGCGGGGCGGGGCAAAAAGCAGCAAGCCGCTTCGCGCGCTGCCACAGTAACGTAAAAAAGGAAGGGCGCGGCGGCCTACTCCAATATATGACGCGGCGGGGGAAGGGTTGCCTGCGCGAAGCAGATAAGAACCTATATCCACAGGCCGCGGCGCCGGTTTTGCGGCGCTTTGACCGGGAGTTCAGTCCGGCGGCGTTTTTCCGCCGGGGGCTTCCATGCCCAGCAGCCAATGGATGCTGATATCGAGCGCCTGCGCGAGCTGCTTGAGCTCCACATCCGTCACGCAGCGCGTTTGCCCCTCCAGCTTGGAAAGCCCGGAAGCATTCAGGTCAACGCCGCGGATTTGCAGCTGCGTCAAAAGATCCTTCTGCTTCATGCGGAGTTCCAGACGCCGCTGCGCAACCTTCGCCCCAACGATGTTCCGGTCACCTAACTCCTGCTGCCTGACCCTCACGGTTGCCCCACCTCCCCAATTTCTACTGCCTTTATAGCTTTATACTATCCCGCAATAAAACTATAAACCAATTTTTTTGGCTGGTTTTCCGTTTCGCGCTGTTGTCCTCCTTGACAGGCGTCAGCCTGTCTGCGTCGTCCGCCTTGCGCAACAAAAAACCATCTCAAAAATCTTGTCTATATTTTCACAGCGGAACAGTATAAGTATAGCAAAAATAGACGCGCTTTGCAATAGAGAAGCGTGAAAAATTACAAAAGCCTTTCGCGTTTTCCTTTGGCAGCACGGCAATGTGAGACGAGCAAAAAAACCAAAAAAAGCGAGAAACAACCGGATGAATTGGAAAATATTGTGAACTTTTCAAAGCGGCGCAGAGATTAAAGGTTAAAGCGCTTGAATGTTGTCCGCGTCGATTGACAGCGAA
>JAISQZ010000185.1 GCA_031273905.1 Oscillospiraceae bacterium
AAAAAAGACCACCATTCCCGCCGCGGGCTGCTCATGATGGTTGGTCACAGACGCAATCTTTTGGCTTATCTGCAAAACAACGACATCGCGCGTTACCGCGCCGTTATCGCACGGCTGGGCATCCGCAAATAAGCACAGCAAACCGGGAGGCAAGGAACAAAAGCCGCTGCTTTTGCTTCTTTGCCTCCTCTCCGCTTCGGATTTAAAGGGGAGCAGTCTTAGCGGTAAATCGAGCGCCTCCGCGTTTTGGGGCATTGGATTTATTGCTAAACCGTCCTCCTTTGATCAATAAATTTAAACCTAAAAAGGAGAACAAGATGAACGAATTTTTCCAGGACTTTAAGCAGTTCGAAACCACCGTCGGCGGGCGCCCGCTGGTGGTGGAGATCGGCAAAATGGCGCAGCTCGCGGGCGGCGCCTGCATGGTGCGCTATGGCGAAACGGATGTCCTTTGCACCGCGACCATGTCCGCAAAGCCCCGCGACGGCATTGATTTTTTCCCGCTTTCTGTGGATTTTGAAGAAAAGCTCTATTCTGTAGGCAAAATCCCCGGTTCCTTCCAGCGCAGGGAGGGGCGCGCAAGTGAAAAGGCGGTGCTCGCTTCCCGCGTGATTGACCGTCCTATCCGTCCGCTGTTCCCGAAGGATATGCGCAACGACGTTTCCGTGGTTGCCACGGTGATGAGCGTTGACCAGGATTGTCCGCCGGATATGGCGGCGATGCTGGGCGTTTCCATTGCCCTTTCCATTTCTGAAATCCCTTGGCGCGGACCCATTGCGGGCGTTTGCGTCGGGCTGACGGATGGCGGGTATGTGATCAACCCCACCGCCGCTGAGCGCGAAGCCAGCCGCATGAGCGTGGTGGTCGCTTCCACCGCGGAGCTTGTCGCGATGATTGAAGCGGGTGCGCAAGAGGTGACCAATGACGAGATGTTTGAAGGCATCATGTTCGCCCACGCGGAAAACCAGCGCTTGGTGGGCTTCATCCAGTCCATTGCGGAAGCCTGCGGCAAGCGGAAGATTGCGTTCCCCTCCAACGACCCCGCACCGGAGATGTATGAAGCGGTCAAGTCCTTCGCCCTTGAGGAGATCCGCAAGGCGCTGGATACCGACGACAAGCGCGTGCGCGACGAACGCCTGAAGCCCATTTATCAGGCGGTGCACGAAAAATTTGACGGGATCTATCCGGAGGAAACCGCGAAGCTTGACGATTGCCTCTATAAGACGCAAAAATATGCGGTGCGCCGCTGGCTCCTTGATGACGGCAAGCGCGTGGACGGGCGCGGCATTGATGAGATCCGCCCGCTCAACGCACAAATTGATCTGCTCGCCCGCGCACACGGATCGGGCATGTTCACCCGTGGGCAGACGCAGGTGCTTACCGTTACAACGCTGGCCTCCAACAGCATGAGCCAATTGCTTGACGGCATTGATGAAGAGGATCACAAGCGCTACATCCACCACTATAACTTCCCAAGCTTTTCGGTCGGCGAAACCCGCCCGGCTCGCGGACCTGGCCGCAGGGAAATCGGTCACGGCGCTTTGGCGGAGCGCGCACTGCTGCCGATGATTCCCAGCATTGAGGAATTCCCCTACGCCATCCGTCTTGTCAGCGAGGTGCTGTCCTCCAACGGTTCCACGTCCCAGGGCGCGATCTGCGCCTCCACCCTTTCGCTCATGGCGGCGGGCGTGCCGCTCAAAGCGCCTGTGGCCGGCATTTCCTGCGGGCTGGTGACCGAGGGTGAGCGCTTTATGACCATGGTGGATATCCAGGGCGTGGAGGATTTCTTCGGCGACATGGATTTTAAAGTGGCGGGCACACACAACGGAATCACCGCCATCCAGATGGATTTGAAGATTGATGGGCTGACCCCGGCGATCATCAGGGAAGCGCTGGAAAAAACATACAAGGCAAGGCTTTATATCCTTGATAACGTTATGCTGCCGGTGATCGGCAAGCCCCGCGAGGAGCTTTCCAAATATGCGCCCAAGATGCTCACCACCACCATCCCGGTGGAAAAGATCAGCGAGGTGATCGGCAAGCAGGGCAAGGTAATCCAGAAGATCTGCGCGGAATGCAACTGCAAGATCGACGTGGAGGAGGACGGCAAAATTTTCATCTGCGCTGTGGATATTGAAGACGCAAAGCGTGCGCTCTTTATGGTGGAAACGATCGCGCACGACCCCGAGGTCGGCTCGTTCTATAAGGGCGTCGTTACCCGCCTGATGGAGTTTGGCGCTTTTGTGGAAATCGCGCCGGGCAAGGAAGGTCTGGTGCACATCAGCCATCTGGATATCAAGCGCACGGAGCGCGTGGAGGATGTGGTCGCCGTGGGCGACGAGGTTGTGGTCAAGGTGCGTGAGATCGACGACCAGGGCAGGCTGAACCTCTCCCGCCGCGCGGCGATGATTGAGCTTGACGGCATGAAGCCGGAAAACACCGTTTCCGATGCCCCGCGCAGACCGGCGCCGCGCAGCGACGACCGCAGGGGCGGGTTCGACAGGAACCGCGGCGGAAATAATCGGCGCTAAGCTTTTCGCTGTTCAATAACCGTACCGCGCACTTGCAGGATGCAGGTGCGCGGTTTTTGTTCGATCTATGCTTCAAATGTTCAGGGTATCCAATGCCGTGATTTTCAGCCATGCCGCCAAAAAGCTGCAAAATCAGCCGAAAAAACGCGCATGCCCTTGTGCAAACAGCCCTAAAATGCCACCGTGTATCACACTTCTTTTGTGCTTGACTTCTCCCGTCATATCTGTTATCCTTCTTGCGAGAAGAAATTTTAGCGCTTATTGCCAAATAACGAATCAATACAGTGGGGGGATTTTCTTATGCAAGCGCAAAAGCTGTTTCCCGGCGTTTACAGGCTGAGCTTCGGCGAACCGGAGACCTTCACACCCGAAACCTTCCGCAGCGTTGCGCCCTCCGCCGCGCTAAAGAACTGCGAGGAGCTGCCCTGCCCGTTTGCGCAGGACGCGATTGCGTTTCGCGCAAGCGCACGGGGCTGCGTGGCGGAGCTGCCGCTGGACAGCTTTGAGCAGCTTTATGGCTTCGGCTTGCAGCTAAAATCCTTTGCGCAAATGGGCAAAAAGAAGGCCCTGCGCGTCAACGCGGATCCGGTGGCGGATACGGGCGATTCCCACGCCCCGGTTCCCTTTTATGTTTCCACCAGCGGCTACGGCGTTTTGGCGGAAAGCGCACGTCAGGTTTCCTTTTATTGCGGCGCAAACGAAAAGCTTGGCGCGGGCGGGCGCACGGTCACGGTGGAAATACCCGCCGCACGCGGCATTTCGCTTGTGCTTTTCGCCGGGAAGGATCCCTTGGACGTGGTGCGGCGCTACAACCTCTTTTCCGGCGGCGGCGCGATGCCGCCCGCCTGGGGGCTGGGCGTTTGGTACCGCTGCTACGGTCAAAGCGCCCAGGCGGATGCAGAGGGCTTTGCGCGGGAGTTCCGTGCGCACCGTCTGCCCGTCACCGTGCTGGGTCTGGAACCCGGCTGGCACACCAGGGCGTATTCCTGCTCCTATATCTGGAACGAAAAAAACTTTCCCGACCACGAGACCTTCCTTGCGCGGATGAAGGAGCTGGGCTATCAGATCAATCTGTGGGAACACATTTTTGTGCATCCCGAAGCGGAAATTTATGATGCACTCAAACCCTACGCCGGGGAATACGAGGTGTTCCAGCGCGGCCTGATCCCCGACGTTTCGCTGCCGGAGGCGAGGGATATCTTTGCCGACCACCATTATGAGCGCTTCGTTTCGCAGGGCATCAGCGGCTTCAAGCTGGATGAATGCGACGGCTCGGACTACACCGGCGGCTGGTCCTATCCCGATTGCGCACGCTTCCCCTCCGGACTGGATGGTGAGCAGATGCACGCGCTGATCGGTCTGCTTTACCAAAACACGGTGCGCCAAGCCTTTGCCCCCGCAGGCAAGCGCACCTGGGGTCTGGTACGCGCCTCAGGCGCACTTGCATCTCCTTCTCCTTTCACGCTTTACAGCGATCTTTACGACCACCGCGATTTTATCCGCGGTCTTGCGAACATGGGTTTTTCGGGGCTGCTCTGGACACCCGAGGTGCGTTCCGCCGCTTCTGCGGAGGATCTGGTGCGGCGCATCCAAACGGTGATCTTTTCTCCCGTGGCAATGGTGAACGCCTGGCCCTTCCCCAACCCGCCTTGGCATCAGGTGGACGAAGCGCTCAATCATCAGGGGATCCGCATGGAGGGCAGTGAAGCGCTTGAAGCGCGGTGCCGCCGCTGGTTTGAACTGCGTATGGAGTTGCTGCCCTATCTTTACACCGCCTTCCGGCGCTATCGCGACGAGGGAATCCCGCCTGTGCGCGCACTGCTACTGGACGACCCGGCGGACGAGGATTGCTGGACGGTGGAAAATGCCGTGCTGGTAGGCGACGCGCTCTATTTCGCGCCGCTGGTTGCCGGGGAGCGCGAACGGGCGTTCTATCTGCCGCGCGGCACGTGGGTCAATTTCTTCGATGACAGCCAATTTCTGGAAGGCGGGCGGGAATACCGCTTTGCCTATGACCTGGATGCCTTTCCGCTTTATGTGAAGGCGGGAACCCTGCTGCCTTTGGCAAAAGCGGAGCAAAGCGTTGCGGAGCACCCGCTTTTCACACTCTGTCCGCGCAGCTTCGGCGCGAAGCCGGGCGAGACGCTTTCCTATGTGTTATATGAGGACGACGGCGCAAGCGAGGGGCAGACCGGCGGCGAGGTGACGCTCACCCGGCAGGCGGACGGAACCTACGCCCTTTCCCGCACAGGGGAAACGGGGCATCAAATGTACCGCCTTGCGGAGGAAAAAGCCGATTAACCCTGATCAACTTTAATGTTTTGCCCGGTGCAAATCAAATCCATTCCAGCTTTTCCCCACCATAGGGCACCAGATTGCCAGATGGTGGGTTTCCCTTTGCTTCAACGGAAAATCGCATAAAAAACAAGCCGGAAACTGTTGACTAAGGCGGTTGTATGTTGTAACATGATGAAGCGCTGAACGACAGCGCGTAAAAATGCAAAGCAAAAGCCGGGGACGTCCCTGCGAAAGGAATGAATTAAAAAATGAGAAAAAGAGAAAAAACCAAATGGCTCATCGCCCTTGGACTGTGTGTTATTAGCTTGGCGCTGTGCGTTTCGATGCTGACCGCACCCACCCTCGCACTGGAAGAGGAGCAAAC
>JAISQZ010000239.1 GCA_031273905.1 Oscillospiraceae bacterium
CTCTTGAAGGGCGCACCGTTTTTGAACACCACCATGCCGCCTACGTTGTCCTCCCCGCCTGTGTGGGAAATGTCGTAGGCTTCAATGTATTCCGGCGGCGCCTGCAGCCCCAGCAGCCCCGCCAGTTCCTCCAGCGCGGCGATGGTTCTGCTTTGCCTGCCGGTGCGGTGCGCCAGTTGCTCCAGGGCGTTCTTGCGGCAAAGCTCCGTCAGCCGCAGCGGCTCCCCCTTTTGCGCGACCATCAGCTGCACCTTGTGCCCCGCCAGGGAGGTCAGCCATTCCTCCAGCAGGGCGTGGTCGGCGGTTTCGCCGTCGAGCAGCACGCGGCGGGGCAACTGCTCGTCGCGCATGGAATAAAAGCGTTCCAGCAGCTCGCGCCGCGCTTCGGGCAGGTTTTCCGGGCGTTCGATGAAAAAATGTGTGCTGTCACACAGCCTGCCGCCGGAAAACCGCAGCACCGCCCAGCAGGCCTGGGATTGCTCCAGCGCCAGGGTAAAAACGTCCTGTTCTTCCACGGAAACGCTGTGCACCGATTGCCGTTCGCGCAGCCCTTCAATCGCCTTGATGCGGTCGCGCAGCTGCGCCGCCCGCTCAAATTGCAGATTTTCCGCCGCCTGCTCCATTTGCCCGCGCATCTGCTCCAGAGCCTCGCCGCTGCCGCGCTGGATGAACTTTACCGCGTCGGCGACGCTTTGGGCGTAATCCTCCCTGCTGATCCTGCGCGCGCAGGGGGCGGAGCAGTGCGCGATAAAATGCCGCAGGCAGGGTCTGCCCCTGCCGATATCCCGGGGGAACTGCTTGCTGCAATCTGGCAGACGGAACACCAGCATCGCTTCTTCCACGGCTGCCCGCACGGGATAGCCGCTGGTATAAGGTCCGATATAAAGCGCACCGTCGTCGTGCTTTTGCAGCGCGGTGGAAAGCCGGGGCCATTCCCCCTGCGTCACGCGGATGTAATGATAGCCCTTGTCGTCGCGAAGGCGGATGTTATACCTCGGCTTGTGCTGTTTGATCAGGGAGCATTCCAGCACGAAGGCTTCAAATTCCGAATTGACGACGATATAGTCAAAATCCGCCGTATGCTCCACCATCGCGCGAACCTTTGCGTCTTGCCCGTGCGGGCTTCCGAAATATTGGCTCACCCGGTTTTTGAGCTGCTTCGCCTTGCCGATATAGATGATTCCGCCCTTGCCGTCCTTCATCAGATAGACGCCGGGCAGCAGCGGCAAGGTCATGGCTTTTTGGTACAGGGCGGGGAGATTTGGATTCATTGCGAGCCTTTCTGCCTGTTGCGAAGAATGAAAACAAACAGCACCCCGGCGCGATCGCTGCGCCGAAAATGCTGTTTTGGATAGCAGGTATGCGTTTGGCTCATTGCTCGGCGAAGCCGGTATTGACCAGATCCACCAGCGCCTCCACGGCGGCATCCTCGTCCGGACCGCCCGCCAGAATGCGGATATCCGTCCCGCCGACGATCCCGAGGGAAAGCACGCCGAGCAGGCTCTTGGCGTTGACGCGGCGATCCTCGCGTTCCACCCAAATGGAGGAATGGTAGCGATTGGCCTCTTGAATGAAAAAGGTCGCCGGGCGCGCGTGCAGCCCAACATTGTTTTGCACCGTAACTTCTTTGGAATACATGCTTTTTTCTCTCCCACCTAATCTGAATGCGAATCCGCGCCGCAACGGGATTCGGAACACCATCCCCCCCATTATACCACGGATTTGCAGACAGTCAACGGCTTTGGCGCGAATTCGGATAGACAGCCAAGAAAGCCAAAAATGCGATTTTGTTCTTTATGCATTTTGCCAGCGGATCAAAGACCAGAACCGGATTAGGGGCTGGCTGCACAAGGCTGCATTCGCGCCTTTTCGGCTGATTTTGCGCCTTTTTGCTTATCCTCCTTGACTTGGCGCCGGCAAGCCTTCGTCTTCCGCACAAAGTGCGCAAAAATCCTCTCGCAAATCCGCAAAGCCATCTTGCGTAGACAGCTCCTAAAATTTGAAAACCCAGCCGACCAGCGCACCGGCCGCGATCCAAATGAACGGGTGCAGTTTTTTCAGGCGCTTAAGGAACAGCGTGGGCAGCAGCACGGCAAAGAGCGCGGCGCTTTTTAAGTTGAGAAAGGCAAGCGGCGCTTCCGGCGAAAAGGCCTTGCCGGAGGTCAGGGGATCCGCCAGCAGCGAAACCGCCGCCGCAAGGATCAGCCCCGCGCTCACCGGGCGCAGCACGCGCATAAGCCGTTCAATCCAAGCGGCGCTGCGGAAACGCTCCATCAGCCGGGCAACCAGCAGATCCACCGCGATCGTCGGCGCCATCAGGCTCAGCACGGCAAGGATGCAGCCGGGAAGCCCGGCGACGGTATAGCCCGCATAAACCGCCATGTTCGTGCCCAGGGGACCGGGTGCGCATTGCGAGGCGGCAATCATATCGGCAAGCTTCGCGCTGCTGAACCAGCCGGGGTGACGGCGCCCCATCGCCTGCAAAAAGGGGATGGTCGCCATCCCGCCGCCGACGGAAAACAAGCCCGTGCTGAAAAATTCAAACGAAAGCAGCAGCAGCGTTTCCATGCGTCCCTCCCAGCATATGCGTTGCACTTGTTCTATGAATTGATACCATTCCGCTGTGAAACTATAGGCAATTTTTTCGGCTGGTTTTATGTTGCGCGATGTTGTCCTCCTTGACAGGCGTCAGCCTTGCAAGGTTTGGCAACGAAGCATGACGGCGAAAAGGCAAGGCAAGATGTAAAGTTTATTTCGTAACAATTCCTTACTGCTCTTGGTGCAATTCCACAATCGTCACGCCCGTTTCCCCTTCGCCATAGACGCCAAGCCTGTAGCTTTTGACGAAAGGGGAGCTTTTGAGGTAGCCTTGCACCGCCTTGCGAAGCACACCGGTTCCTTTGCCGTGGATAACGGTGAATTCGTGCAGACCGCTGCGCAGGGCGGTATCCAGAAAGCGGTCAAGTTCCAGCAGGCAATCGTCCGCTGACTGCCCACGGAGATCCAGCCGGGTTTCGCTTGCCGGGCTTATGCGGTCGGCGGCTTCGCCGCTTTTGGGCGGCGGCACCGTGCGGCGGCGGGTTTGGTGCGGCGTTTGTCCCTGCGCTTCGCCAAGCAGACGCACCTGCTCCAGCTTGCTGCGCAGGCGCAGCGCACCCGCCTGTATCTCCACCAGAGCCTTTGCGTCCGGCGGGGAAAGCACCTCGCCTTCTATGCCAAGATCCGCCAGCCGCACACGGTCGCCGGTGCGCAGGGCGCGTGGCAGGGTATAGGCTTCGCCCGCTGCCGGAACAAACTGCCCGCGCACGGGATCGGATGCGGCCTCCATGGCCTCCACGCCCTTTTTCACGGCGGCGCGGGCGCGGCGGGCAAGGTCGGCAACGTCCTTGACGGTATCCTTTTCTTTTTTCAGGCGATCCAGCTCCCCCGCTAGGGCATAGGCCTCGCGCTTTGCCTGTTCCACGATGCGCCTGCCTTGCGCCCTTACCTCCTCCAGCGCCTTTTCCATCTGCCTTGCGGCGGCTTCCTTGGTCTGCTCCGCCGCGGAAAGCGCCGCCTGCGCCTGGCTGCGCAGAGCCAAGGTCTCCTCCTTCGCAAGCTCCGCCTGACGCAGGCGCTCCTCCAGCTGCGCAATCACGTGCTCAAAGCGCAGATCCTCTCCGCTTGCAAGCGCCCGGGCGCGCGTGACGACTTCTTCCGGCATCCCCAGGCGCTGGGAAATTGCAAAGGCGTTGGATCTGCCCGGCACACCGATAAGCAGGCGGTAGGTGGGGCGCAGGGTGGCAACGTCGAATTCACAGCAGGCGTTTTCCACGCCCGTGGTTTCCAGGGCATAGGCCTTCAGCTCGGCATAATGCGTGGTGGCCGCAAGCTTTGCTCCCTTGCGCCGCAGCTCTTCCAGAAGGGACATGGCAAGCGCCGCGCCCTCCACGGGGTCAGTTCCCGCGCCAAGCTCGTCTATCAGCACCAGGGAGCGCCCGTCCGCCACGGATAAAATCTCAATGATATTTTTTATGTGTGAGGAGAATGTGGAAAGGGATTGCTCAATCGACTGTTCGTCGCCGATATCCGCCAGCACCTGACCGAACACCGGCACGCGGCTTTGATCCCCCGCCGGGAGCATCAGCCCGCACATCGCCATCAGGCACAGCAATCCCGCCGTTTTGAGCGAAACGGTTTTGCCGCCGGTATTGGGTCCGGTAATCACCAAGGCATCAAAGCCCAGCCCAAGTTCCAAATCAACGGGAACCACGCGATCCTTGGAAATCAGCGGATGCCGCGCTTTTTGCAGGAACAGCTCGCCCCGGCCGTTGAGCTGCGGCACGGCGGCCTTCATGTCGTAACCGAGCTTCGCCTTGGCGAAGATCAGATCCAGTTCCGCCGCACACGCGTAGCTTGCTTGGATCGGTTCAAAAAAGCTGCCCACTTCCGCAGAGATTGCCGCCAGGATGCGTTCAATCTCCTCGCGCTCCTTTCCCTGCAGCAGCTTGATTTCGTTGTTGGCTTCCACAACGCCCATCGGTTCGATGAAAACGGTTGCGCCGCTTGCGGAGGAATCGTGCACCAAGCCCGCAATTTCGCCGCGATGTTCCGCCTTGACGGGCACCACGAAGCGCCCGCCGCGCATGGTGACCAGGTTTTCCTGCAAAAATTTTCCGTAAAGCGGCGAACGGGTCAACTGTTCCAGCCGGGAGCGCACGTTGTTTTCCTGCTGCCGGATTTTGCGCCGAAGCTCCGCGAGCGCGGGGGAGGCGTGATCCGCCACGCGATCCTCCGAAAGGATGGCGCCGTTGATCATATCCTCCAGGTAGCGGTTGGGCGAAATGCCGCCGAAGAGCGCGTCCAGGCAGGTTTCCACCCCCGCGTTGCCCTCCCGCCAGGTGGCGATGCCGCGCAGCACGCGCAGCACCTGCGCAATTTCCAGCAGCTCGCGCAGGCTGAGGACGCCGCCCGCCTGGGCGCGGCGCAGCGCGTTGGAGACGTTTTCCAGCCCGCCGAAGGAGGGTCCGCCGAAACGCGCCAAAAGCATATGGGCATCCCGCGTCTGAAAAAGCAAGGCCTGCGCCAGCGCCAGGCTGGATTCCGGCGCAAGTGCCAGCGCCAGCGCCCGCGCGTCCGCACAGGCGCAGTGTTCCGCCAGCAGCGCAAGGATTTTATCCAGTTCCAGGGTGCGGTGGTGTTTGTTCATGGCGAAAAGATCCTTTGGGGATTCTTGCTTCATATTTTGTATGCGGTAGCGGTAGACGCAAAGCTGTCAATACAGCGCGTGCCTGCCGCAAATGGCGTTGACCATCTGCCGGAGGGATTCCGCTTTCGCTTCAAAATCCGTGGCGGCAAGGAAGATCGCTTCGGCAATCTGCTCCATCTCCGCTTCCCGGAAGCCGCGCGAGGTGACGGCGGGCGTGCCGATGCGCACGCCGCTGGTGACGAAGGGCTTTTCCGGGTCGTTGGGGATTGCGTTTTTGTTGACGGTGATATAGACCTCGTCAAGCCGTCGCTCAAGCTCTTTGCCTGTGATACCAAGGGAGCGCAGGTCAAGCAGCAGAAGATGGTTGTCCGTCCCGCCGGAAACCAGCGAAACCCCGCGCCGCAGCAGACCCTGCGCCAGCGCCCTTGCGTTTTTGCGCACCTGCCGCTGGTATTCGGCGAAGGAGGGCTGCAAAGCCT
>JAISQZ010000045.1 GCA_031273905.1 Oscillospiraceae bacterium
GGGCTATACCCTTGCCCAGGCGCAGGCCGCCCTGCAAGCGCTCGGGCTGCGGCTGCACAGCATCTCCCTGACCACGGAAGAAGCCCCCTTCGCAAGCTTTGCCGCGCTTTCGCAAGCCAGCGGCGGCGGCGCCGTCCGCTTTCAGGATGCCGTTTCCCTGCTGCAGTTGATGCTGGAGCACGCCGCCTCGCTGCCCCCGCCGCAGGAAGCGGAGCCGCCCGGTGTGCAGCTGCCGTCCTCCCTCACGCTTTATCGCAAAAACAACACCACGGTGTTTTCTTCCGTGGATAACGAGCAGATCAACTGGCGTTCCAGCAATCCCGCCGTGTTGAAAATCGACAGCGCAGGGCAAGTTGAATACCCGTTCGCCAGCACCGGCAGCACTACCATCCAGGCGACCGACGCCCAAACAGGCGCGGTGCTCGCGCAGACGCAAGTCACCGTCACCTGGGACTGGTGGCAGTGGATTCTGGTGATTTTTGCGCTGGGCTGGCTGTATCTTTAAAGCCCGATCATCCCCAACAGCAAAATGCCGAAGCAGTTGGCATAAATTTCATCAAACTGGGCGGCGGGCAGCGGGTTTACGCCCTTGCCGCATTCTATGGTGTAGCCCGGGCGGTTGAACTGCTGGATAAACCAATCCTTGTAGCCCGCGTTGCCGGATTCCGGCGGTGTGACGCTGGGCAGATAGCCGCTCACGCCCTGCATCCGTTTGGCAAGGTTTTCGGAACCCGCCGGATTGAAATTCGCATATTTCCAATAAATCAGCTCGCCCTGGGTATGGAACGAAAGGGTGAGCTGATAATTTGCCTGCAGGGCGCGGCGGTGCATCACCGCAGCTTCCGGCGCGGCAAGCGGTGCACTGCCGACAAAATCACGGGGCGCGGGCTTGCCGTAGCCTTGGGCGTATTTGATCTGCTTTGCTTTTTCCCACCCTGCCGGGTAACACAAATTGAGGTCAACGCCCCGGATGTTCGCCTTCCAGCCTGCGGGAAAGGGAATGCGCGGATACTCCCCAGCAATGCGCCCGGCTTGGGCAAAGGCTTCCGTATCCCGCGCCAGCGCACCGGTGACCAAGTCCACCCCGTCCGGGTTGACCATCGGCACCAAATCAAGCGTATAAGCGGAATAAAGCCGCCGATAATCCACCCCGCCGATGCTGCTGTTTTGCGAAATTCCCGCCGCATACTGCTCCAGAAATTTCATCAGCACAGGTGTCGTGATCCATTCGTTCGCGTGGTGCGCGGCATTGTAACCCACACGGGTTTTTCCCCTGCCAACTGTAATCTGGTAAATCGGTCTGCCCAGCACACTCAAGCCTAGGGATTCCACCAGCAAAAAGGGAAAGCGGGCTTGCAGCCCTTCCAGCGTGAGCGCGAAAAGGTCGAAGCTCCAAGGGATATCCACCGGCACCACCGGCAACGGCAGCGGAACCTTAACCGTCTGCCCCGGGCGCAGGTCATTCACCGAAACGCCGGGATTTGCCGCAAGCGTCACGGGCAGCGTACTGCCGTAATGCCCCGCAATCTCCGCAAGGGTTTCGCCCTGCTTCACCGTGTGCGGCAAAAAACCCGTTAAAAAAGGATGCAGCGCCGCCCAGGTTTTGGCGCCCGCAACGCCGTCCTCCGTGAGCATGTTCGCCTTTTGCAGTTCCCGCACCGCCTGGAGCGTCCGGCTGCCAAAGACGCTGTCCGGCGCTTCGTCGCTGACCTTGGCGCGGCGCAGCCCCCATTGCAGCAAAGCAACAATTGAACCCCTGTCCCCTTCCCTGACCGTACGCATCGCGCATCCCCCTTTTGGCTGAAAATACTCCTCCTATTTTTATCGACAAAGGGGAAAAATTAGAACCGAAGCGAAAGGGCGCTATCTGACTTCTATGCAATGAGGCCGGCAGAAGCTTTGGAAGCGTATTTGAAAAATTTTATGCACTAGGTTATCCATTTGTGCCTGTGCGCAAAATGAATATTACTCCATCCCCCAGTCTTCCTTGGTTAACGGCGCCAGCATTTCGCTGCGTAGCTGCTTTTCCAAAAGCTCCGCCGGTAAAGCGGAATCAAACTTGCACATAGAACGCTGCGCCGCTTTGACGGGCAGTGCGTCCAAGTCAATTTCTTCCGCCTCCAAGCGCGACAAAATGCGCTGAAGCCCATACCTGCCGCCGAAAAAATGCTCCAAATCCAAATAAATCGGCGCAAAGCCCGAAGGCGCGATGCTTGCGTTCACCCCCAGCGTACGCAATGCCAATTGCAGCGTGCGCAGCTTTGTGGTTCCCATCCACGGGAACAAATATAAGCCCGTCGTGCCCTGTTGCACAATCCACTCTTCCGTGATGCCCATTTCACATGCCATCCGGCGCATTTCCCGCAGGCGGATCAGGCAATTTTCGCTCAAGTAGGGATACTCCCGTTCCTCGCGCAGCACCTCGCGCATCCGCTCCACCAAACGCGTATGCAAATTCGTATTCAACATCCCTTCCCAATGGGTGGTCGCGGTTCCCTTGAAGGGGATGACGGATATTTCCTTCCTTCGGTTGTCGCAGGCAATGCATTCCCAGCTCTTTCCCG
>JAISQZ010000063.1 GCA_031273905.1 Oscillospiraceae bacterium
CACGGGAATGCAAAGCTCGCCCTCCTCCCCCACCTCGCACAGTGCGCCGCGCCCGTCATAGACATCGCAGCGGGTGTTCGGCAGCGGCTTGCCCATGGAGCCGGGCTTGGGTTCATCCCAAACCGTAACGGCGACCATGACGGGGCCCTCCGTCTGCCCGTAGCCCTCGCGCAGCTTCAGCCCCGTAGCCTGAAGCCACTGCTGATAGACCTCTGGATTGAGCGGTTCCCCGGCGATCGTGCATTTTTGGAGGGAGGCAAGGGAATAGCGGCTCAAATCTTCTTTGATCAGAAAGCGATAGATCGTCGGCGGCGCACAAAAGGAGGTGACACCGTATTTGTCGATCAACGCCAAAAAATCCGTCGGGTGGAACCGGGAGCTGTAATCATAAACAAAAATTGCCGCTTCGCAGAGCCACTGCCCGTAAAGCTTGCCCCAGGCCGCCTTTGCCCAGCCGGTATCTGCCACGGTCAGGTGCAGATCCTCCTTCCCCAGGCCGTGCCAAAATTTTGCGGTGATGATGTGCCCAAGCGGATAGAGGTAATCGTGCGAAACGATTTTGGGCATCCCTGTGGTGCCGGAGGTAAAATAGGCAAGCATCGGGCTTGTTACATCAAAATATTCCCGCGTCCAAGTGCCGCCGGCGCGTTCAGCCAAGGCTGAGAAATCCAAAAAGCCTTCCCGTTCGCCGGAAAGCACCGCCGTCACTTGCAAAATGCCCTCCGTTTTTTGCTGCGCCTCCTTCACCGCGCGGCAAAGCGCTTCATCATTGACTGTGAGGATCATTTTGATGCTCGCTTTTTCTGTGCGGTAGACCAGATCCTTCACGGTGAGCAGGTGCGTAGCGGGAATCAGCACCGCGCCGAGCTTGTGCGCCGCCATGGAAAAAAACCAGAATTCATAACGCCGCTTGAGCATCACCATCACCGCATCGCCCGCCCGGAGCCCCAGGGAACGCAGGGCGTTGGCGTATTTGTCGCTTTCGCGTTTCATTTCGGCGAAGGAAATGCTGCGCTCCTCACCGGTGTCATTGCACCAAACCAGCGCCGTTTTTTCCGGCTGCTCCGCCGCTAGGGCATCCAGCACATCATAGGCATAATTAAAATCCTTTGGATATTCCAGTGCGAAATTCTCATAAAAATCTTCATAGGAAACAAAATCGCTTTTACAAAACCTGTCCAGAAAACAAGCCAAGGAACGCCCACACCCTTCTTTAAATTCGCTTGCAGAGGCTAGGGAACCGGCATTGTTGGCGTGTATATCCCCCATACCCGCCTAAACGCTAGTTGCTGCCGCCCAGCGTAATGACCACCAGCGACTTTGCCGCTTTGCCGCCGAGCGCCTTCATGCCGTGCGGGAAGGCGGAATTAAAATAGATGGAATCGCCCTCCTCCAAATGAACCGTATGCGTACCGATTTGGATGGCAAAGGCGCCTTCCAGGCAATAATGGAATTCCTGCCCGCTGTGCGTGTTGAGCAAAAACGGTGCGTCCTCCCGCGCTGCTGGAATGCTGATGAGCAGCGGCTCCATCTGCCGCGCGGCAAAATTATACGCCAGTGAGCGGTAGCGATAGGCCTCGCTGCGCTCCACAGCCACCCCTTTTTCCTTGCGCACCAAGCAATATTGGTGCAGCCGTGCGTTTTCGCCCGTCATCAGCTCTGTGGTGCTGATCCCAAGCACGGCGGAAACATTATGCAGCACACTGACGGGAATTTCCCGCTCTCCCGCTTCATAGGATTCCAATTCCGCAGCGCCGACGGCAATTTTTTGCGCCAGCTCCTCGCCGCTCCATTCACACAGCTCGCGGATAGCCCGCAGCCGCTGACCGATCTCCTTGTTAATGTTATCCATCCGTTGCTTCGCCTCCCAGCCGCAGGGCGTGCAGATTTTTTTCAAACAGCTCCTGCTTGCGCGGCGGGATCGTCTTTTGCAGTGCCGCTTGCAGGGTCGCTTCGCCGCAAAGCTTCGTCCACGTGAGCAGCTTGCCCAGCAAAATCATGTTTGCCAGACCATCCAGCGCCTGTTCAGAAGCAAGCCTGCTTGCCGGAACATAAAATGCCGTAATGTCCTCGCGCTCACTTCTGACGCCGATCAGGGCGCTGTCCGCAAACAGCATCCCCCCGGATTTGATCGTTGGCGCGAAACGCAGGAAGCTCGGCTGGTTCATCGCCATAAGAATATCCGGTTGCAGCACAATCGGCGAACCGATGGCTTCATCGGAAAGAATGACGCTGCAATTGGCGGTGCCGCCGCGCATTTCCGGCCCATAGGAGGGCAGCCAAGAGACCTGGCGTTCCTGCAGCAAGCCGATATAAGCCAAAAGCTTGCCCGCAAACAGGACACCCTGCCCGCCAAAGCCCGCAAGCAAGATCTGTACCGTCATGCCTCCCCCTCCTTTTTCTGATCAAAGGAATCGCGGAACACACCCAAGGGGTAATACGGCAGCATATTTTCACGCAGCCATTCCAGTGATTTTGCGGGACTCATACCCCAATTGGTCGGGCAGGTGGAAATAACCTCTACCAGCGAAAAGCCCCTGCCCTGCGCCTGGTAGCGAAAGGCCTTGGTAATCGCTCTTTGCGCCGCCCGGACGTTCTTCACGCTATCCACGCTCACGCGCTCCAGATACGCCGGGCTTTCCAGCGTTGCGAGCATTTCGCAAACCTTGATCGGCATCCCGGTCTTGGTTACATCGCGCCCGTAAGGGCTTGTCTGCGTCACCTGCCCGGGAAGCGTGGTGGGTGCCATCTGCCCGCCCGTCATGCCATAAATGGCATTGTTGATGAAGATAATTGTAATGTTTTCTCCCCGGCAGGCAGACTGCACGGTTTCCGCCGTGCCGATTGCCGCAAGATCGCCGTCGCCCTGATAGGT
>JAISQZ010000074.1 GCA_031273905.1 Oscillospiraceae bacterium
GGATTTACGCCAAGCATATAACCGGAAACAGCGCAGGCTTTTTCAAAAAAGTAGATCAGCCAGCCGATAGAAAACGCGTCGCGCCTGGGCAGCTCCAGCACAAGACCAGGTACGCCGCCTTCGGCGTGTGCCAGGGCGGTTGCGCGGAAGGCGGTGCGGTTGATTTCGTGCAGGCGCTCACCCGCCAGGTAGTTCAGTTCATCACCGTCCTCCGCCTGCGCCTCAACCAAAACGCGCCCTTCTTCCTCGGCAAACACCAGGTTGGTCTCAAACAGGATGCGCTCCCCCTGCTGGATATATTGCCCCAGGGAGTGCAGATCGGTGGTGAAGGTGGCGCTTGCCGGGAACAGACCCTGCCACTGCTTGCCCTCGCTTTCGCCGAAAAGCTGCTTCAGCCATTCGCCGAACATCGCCATGCACGGCTCGTAGCTGACGAAAAGTTCCACGGCCTTTTTGCGGTGCCGATAAAAATGATACCGGAGTGCGGCGTAGTGATAGCAGGGATTATCCTCTAGCGCATCCCCTGGCGCGGCATAGGCTTCCGCCGCCGCCGCCGCACCGGAAAGCAATTGACCAACGTCAATTCCCGCGCAGGCGACCGGCAGCAGCCCCACGGCGGAAAGTACGGAAAAACGCCCGCCCATGTCGTCCGGGATCACAAAGGTTGTCCAGCCCTGCGCTTTTGCCTGGGTGTGCAGTGCGCCGTGCGCCGCGTCGGTCGTGACAAAAAGCCGCCGTTTCAGTTGTTCCGGGTCGCCGCCGCAAAAGGCTTTGAGCTTCGCCAGAAAATGACGGAACGCTACGGCGGGTTCCAGCGTGACGCCGGATTTTGAAATAACGTTGATCGAAAAATCCTTGCCCTCCAGAATGGCGTCGAGTGCGCGTATATCGGCCTCACTCAGGGAATTCCCCGCAAAATAGATTGCCGGTGCGCCGCGTCTGATATCGTTATAGTACTGGGATTGCAGTGCCTCAATCACCGCTCTTGCTCCAAGATAGGAGCCGCCGATGCCGATCACCAGCAATGCTTCGGACTGTGCCCGGATCTGGTGCGCCGCCGCTTGGACAGCCTTGTATTCCGCTGAAGCCAGATAGTGTGCAGGGAAGCCCATCCAGCCGCGCATCCCGGCACCCAGACCGTCTCCTTCCGTCAAACTGCGCTGCGCTTCCAGTGTTATCTCGCGCAGCTGCGCCCGCACTGCGCCATCCAGGAACGCGCCCTCCTCGTGCTGCATTGAAAATCGCAAAATTTTCTCTTCTCCCTCTTTCTTCTTGCCCAGTCATTGTAACTTATTTTTCGCAAAAATGCAAGCCTTACATGAAATCTTCCCAAAGATTTTATATGCCGCCTGTTTTTGCGGCGGTTTCGCAGGCGCAGTGCGAAAATATCCTGTTTGCGCTTGCATTTTTCCGGGGAAAATGATATACTGATGCGGCGAATATCGGACCGCAGGCATCAGGCTGTTGTGTGCCGCCATAGCTTGGATGCTCTGGGGATACCAAATAAAAGGGGACAAGTTATGCCGCAATTGCAAATCCATGAAGCCGCGCCCGGGGTCACGCTTTGTGTGATCCCCGCCGAACGCTTTAAGACCAGCCGCCTCGTACTGCAAATGGCGTTGCCGCTGCGCCGGGGGCAAGCGCGCGAAACCGCCGCCAATGCTATGCTGCCCTTTTTGCTCCATCGTTCCTGCGCCGCTTACCCCACGCCGCGTGCGCTGGATTGCAAGCTCGCTTCCCTCTATGGCGCAAATCTGTGCGCCGGCGTCACCAAGGTGGGCGAAAGCCATCAACTGAGCATTGCGCTTTCTATGCTGGACGACCGTTTTGCGCTGCATGGCGAAGCGGTCAGCCAGGAGGGCGTGGAGCTGTTGCTGGAGCTGCTGTTTCATCCGCGCTTGGAGGGCGGGCTTTTCCCTGCGGACGCTGTGGAACTGGAAAAACGGCTTCTGCTTGAAAAATTGGAAAGTGAGCAGGGGAACAAGCGCCTTTATGCCATGCACCGCTGCGAGGAGTTGATGTGCGACCAGGAGGCCTACGGGCTTCACGCGCTGGGCGAGGCGCAGGCGATTGAGGCGCTCACGCCGGAGGATGCGGTTCAGGCCTGGCGGCGGGTGCTTTCGCAAGCCAGAGTGCAAATTTCGATGGTGAGCGCGGCGGAGACGGCGGGCTTTGCCGCCGCCGTGCGAAAAAGCTTTGCAGAGAGCGCCCGGCAGCCTGCGGCGCTTGGCAGTGCGTTCATCAAGTCCGCGCAGGAACAGAAATTCGTGCGGGAGGAACAGCCGCTGGAGCAGGCGACGCTGGTGCTGGGCTTCCGCGCCGGAATGGAGCATCCGGAGGATCGGCAATATGCTCTGCGTTTGATGACCGATCTCTTTGGAGGCGGACCATATTCCAAGCTGTTCTTGAATGTGCGCGAGAAAATGAGCCTGTGCTATTATTGCCGTGCGGCGCTGGTGAGGCACAAGGGTGTCTTAATGGTCGCAAGCGGGGTGGATACCGAAAAAGCGGTCACCGCCCGGGAAGCGATCCTGGATCAACTGGCGCAGATTGGAAGCGGCTGTTTCACCGACGAGGAGCTGGAAACCGCGAAGCGCTCCATGTGCGACGAAATCCGCTGCGTTGCGGATCACCCGGAAAGCTTGGCGGATTGGTATTCTTCGGCGCTTTATTGCGGCGAATTCCGCAGCCCAGAGCAGGTTTGCGCCGGGCTGGAAGCCGTTACGCGTGGGGAGATCATCGAAGCGGCGCGGGGCGTCAGCCTAGATACCGTCTACCTGCTTGCGGCCAAGAAGGGAGGGGATGCCAATGACTGAAATCATTTGGGAGGAGCTGCGCGACGCTGCGCTCGAGGAGGGCTATTTTCGCTGCAAGCACCCCTCCGGACTGGAAATACAGGTGCTGACAAAACCCGGCTATTCCACAAGCTATGCGTTGTTTTCCGCCAAATATGGTTCGATTGATACCGCGATCCTTTCCCATGGAGGCGCAAGGGAGCTGCCGGAAGGAACCGCGCACTTTTTGGAGCATAAGCTTTTTGAATCGGAGGATCTGGATGCCTTTGCGCGCTTTGCGCAAACAGGCGCCAGCGCCAACGCCTTCACCAGCTTTGAGCGCACCGCCTATCTTTTTTCCTGTGCAGCGCATTTTGACAAAAATCTTGCCATTCTGCTGGATTTTGTGCAGTCGCCGTATTTCACGCAGGCGACGGTGGAAAAGGAGCAGGGTATTATCGGGCAGGAGATCCGCATGTATCAGGACAATCCCGGTTGGGAGGTGATGTTCCGGCTGCTGCGCCTGCTTTATCGGAGGCATCCCGTGCGCGTGGATATTGCCGGGACGGAGGAATCCATTTCCGAAATTACAGCGGAGCTGCTGCATGAATGCTACCGCAATTTTTACAATTTGCATAATATGGTGCTTTGCGTTGCGGGCGACGTCGCCAAGGAAGCGGTGCTGCAAGCGGCGAACGCGCTGCTCAAACCCACCGGGGGGGAACCGGCAAAGCGCCGCCGGATGCCGGATCCGGAAGCCCCGGCGCAGACTTACACCGAACGGCGTATGCCTGTGGCGGTTCCGCGCTTTATGCTCGGCTGGAAGGAGGCGCTGGAACAGCCGGAACTTTCGGAGGAGGAGACGGTGCTCGCTGACCTGATCCTGGATGCGCTCACAGGCGAATGTTCCGCGCTTTACGAACAGCTGCTGGGGCAGGGTCTGATCAATACGGGCTTTGATTGTGAATTTTTTAGCGGCTATGATTACGCCTGCTCCCTGTTCGGCGGGGAATCCAAGCAGCCCAAGCAAGCGGCCGCGCTGGTCGAGCAGACGCTGCTGGAGGCTTCCGCAAAAGGGCTTGACGCGGAAGATTTTGAATGTGCGCGCAAGAAAGCGTATGGCAGGCTTGTGATGGAATACAACGACATTGAGGATTTGGCGCTGCGCATGACGGATGCCTATTTTGCCGGAAACGATCTTTTTGCCCGTGCGCGGGCGCTGCGCGATGTTACACTGGAACAGGCAAACGGGCGGCTGCGGCGCATGTTCCGCCCGGGCTGGACGGCGCTTTCCGTGATTTTACCCTTGGAAGAAGAATAAGAGGAGGTCTGTGCATGGCTACCGTATACTTCAAGGCATTGGAGCGCGGTTTTTCAGTGGACGCGACCGCGCTGGAATTTCGGCTGTTCGGGCATGATTTTCAGGTGCAGTGGTATGGTGTGCTGATCGCCTTCGGCTTTTTGCTGGCGGTTCTGTTTGGCGGGCGCATGGCATACAAATGGAAAATGAATCTAGACAAGATGATTGACGTCCTCATCGGCGGCACCATCGGCGGGGTGGTGGGTGCCAGGCTCTATTTTGTGGTGCTCCACTGGGATCTTTACAAAGACGCGCCGTTTGACGTTTTCAAGGTGTGGGAAGGCGGTTTGGCGATCTACGGCGGGTTGATCGGCGGCTTGCTTGCCGCGTTCATTGTTTGCCGCGTGCGCAAGCTGGATTTTTTAAAGTTGCTGGATCTTGCGGCGATGAGCTTCCTGATCGGGCAGGGGATTGGGCGCTGGGGCAACTTCACCAACCAAGAAGCTTTTGGCGTCAACACCAATTTGCCCTGGGGCATGTGGAGCGAAAAAACCGCGCAGTACATCGCCGCGCATCAGTTGGAATTCGCCGCCCGCGGGATTGAAGCCATCCCCGGCAGCATTGGCGCCAAGGCTTATGTGCATCCCACGTTTCTGTACGAATCCCTCTGGTGCCTGCTCAGTTTTGTGATCATTTACCTCGTCTGCCGTCACGCACACAAATTCAGCGGGCAGTTGATGCTTTGCTATGGCGTCCTTTATGGCACGGAGCGTTTCTTTGTGGAAGGTCTGCGCCTGGACAGCCTCTATCTGGGCGGCAGCAACGTCCGCGCCTCGCAGTTGCTTTCCGCTTTGCTGGTGGTCGGCTGCCTCGCCGCGCTGGTGATCCTTTTGCTGCGGCAAAAAAAGCGACCCAAGCTTCCAATTGAAACGCTAGAAACGCCAACGGAACTATCCGAGGAAGAAGCGTTGACCGAAAATGCCGCCCCAGAGGAGGATGTTCTTGAGGAGAATGCGGCGGTGCTGCCGCAAGAGGCAATTGTGCCGGAAGGGCAGGAGTGATGGCAATGGCACGATTGCTCAGCGGAAAAGAGGTTTCCGCCAAGGTGCTTGAGCGGGTTGCCGAAGAGGCAAAGCTGTGCATTGCCGCAGGTATAACGCCGACCCTTGCGGTGATCATTGTGGGCAGCTGCCCCGCTTCGCGCGTCTACGTCAACAACAAAAAGAAAGCCTGTGCGCAGGTCGGTTTTCGTTCGCTGGAATATGCCCTTGAAGAACAGACAAGCCAAGCCGCGCTGCTGGATTTGATTCGTCAGCTCAATGAAGATGGCGGTGTCCACGGTATTTTATGCCAGATGCCGCTGCCCCGGCACATTGACGAGCAGGCGGTTTGCCGCGCGATTTTGCCGCAAAAGGATGTGGATGCATTTCATCCGGAAAATGTGGGCAAACTGATGCTGGGCGAGCCGCGCTTTTTGCCCTGCACGCCCGCCGGGGTGATGGAACTCCTCGCGCACGCGGGCATTTCTCCGGAAGGCAGGCACATGGTGATCGTCGGGCGCAGCAACATCGTCGGTAAGCCAATGGCAATGCTGGCGCTGCAAGCAAACGCCACCGTCACCATCTGCCATTCCAAAACGCGGGATTTGGCGCAGATCACCCGCCAGGCGGATATCCTAGTTGCCGCAGTGGGCAGGGCAAATTTCGTAACCGCCGGAATGGTGCAGGAGGGCACCGCAGTGATTGATGTGGGCATCAACCGGCTGGAAAGCGGCAGGCTCTGCGGTGACGTTGATTTTGCCGCCGTTGCCGAAAAGGCCGGATGGATTACGCCGGTGCCCGGCGGAGTGGGTCCGATGACCATCGCAATGCTGATGCAAAATACCCTTGCCGCCGCCAAATAACTATTTTTTTGAGAGGAAGCGCATATATATGGAGAAAAAGCTTTATCGTTCCAAAACCAACCGGCAGTTTTCCGGGGTCTGCGGCGGCTTGGGCGAATATCTCAACATTGACCCCACCCTGGTGCGTGTGTTTTATGTGGTTATTTCGCTGTGTGCGGGCGTCGGTGTGCTTGGGCTGATTTTATATTTTGTGCTAGCCCAAATTATCCCGGAAGCGCCCGAAGGCTTTGATGGTGGACAGAACGCGCAGTGACCGCCAGAGCCGTATGCGGAGGGCGGGCAAGGCTGAAGCATCCTGAGTGGAAGGAAAATAGCACATGTCATCCCGTTTTGATCTCCTGCGCGCAAAGCATCCGGTTTTCCATTATCACGGCTATCGCCTGAAGCAGGGGGATGGCTGTTTGGTGGTGACTTTTGATTTTTCTATTGAGGGGCTGTGCGAATTTCACCCAGAAACCAGGATATTCACGGAAAACCTGGTGCTGCGCAATGCTTGGGATACGCCGCAGGCGGAGGATTTGGTTTTTTCACTGGGGCTGGTGGAGCTGATCAGCTACTGGAAATGCGTTTGCCCGCCGGAAATCCGTATCCACTGCGGCAGCCTGAACGATGAGGAAGCCGACTGGTGGAGGCGTTTGTGGTTTTGCGGTCTGGGGGAATTTTTCTATCGCAATCAAATCAAAACCACGTTCTCCGACTTTGCGCAGGTCACTTGCGATGCCGCACCGGGCATGGTCGCGTGTGATTTTGCGTCCTTCCAAAGCGGCGGCTTTAGCCTAGTGCCTGTCGGCGGCGGAAAGGATTCCTGTGTTACCCTGCAACTGATGAAGGAACAAAACCGCCCGCTGATGGGGTTTACGGTCAATGACCAGCGCGCGCGCAGCGAATGCTTTGCCGCAGCGGGTTTTCTGGCGGAAAATATGTTGCGCACACAGCGGCGTATTGATCCGGCGCTTCTTGCCCGCAACGGGGAAGGCTATTGGAACGGTCACACGCCGTTTTCTGCTGTCGTCGCGTTTTTGGGCTTGTTCTGCGCTTATCTTACGGGAGCGGAGGAATTGGTGCTTTCCAATGAGGCCAGTGCCGAGGAAGCCAGCATCCCCGGAACGCAGGTTAACCACCAGTATTCCAAATCCTATGCCTTTGAGCAGGATATGAATGCCTACATCCGGCGGCGCTTTTGCTTGCCTATCCACTATTTCAGCCTCCTGCGGCCCTTCCACGAGCTGCAAATTGCGCGGCGGTTTGCAGCCCTGCCGCAATTCCACGCCGCGTTCAAAAGCTGCAACGCCGGCAGCAAGCAAAATGTTTGGTGCGGGCACTGCGCGAAATGCCTGTTTGTCTATCTGATGCTGTCGCCTTTTTTGCCGATGGAGCGGCTCACAGAGATCTTTGGCGGCAGCTTATTGGAACGACCCGATTTAGCGGGGGATCTGCGCGACATATTGGGCTTGACAAGCGCAAAGCCATTCGAATGCGTTGGCACCGTTGCCGAAGCGCGGGCGGCGCTGGCGCTCCTCACCGTGCGCAGCCGCACCGAAGGCAGACCGCCGCCGCTTTTGGCAAGAACCTTTGCCGATTGTGCCTCTTCCGCTGCCGAAGCACAGGCTTTGCTTGGGGCATTCGGCGAAGCAGGCAATATCCCGGCGGCATATCTTCAATCCATCGAAAGGATGCGCGAGCATGTTAGCGCAGCTATTGGATCATTTGCGGGGTAAACGTATCGTCCTGCTGGGCTTTGGGCGCGAGGGGCGTTCCAGCTTGGCGTTTTTGCGGCGGCATTTTCCTGTGGCGCCTGTTTTGATCGCAGACCGGAATCCCATCGAAGCCGATGATGCGCACGCGGAATTGCTTTGTGGCGAAAATTATCTCGAAGCCCTTGACCGTTGCGAGCTTTGCATCAAGTCACCCGGCATTTCACTGCGTGGCGTTGCGCTTGCGCGGCGAATGGAGCTCACCTGCCAGTCCGACCTTTTCCTTCGTTTCGCGCCCTGCGTTAAGGTTGGAGTGACGGGCAGCAAGGGCAAAACCACCACCGCCACCCTGATTTACGATATGCTTGCCACCTCAGGCACGCAAGCAAGGCTGATTGGTAACATGGGATTGCCGGTGCTGGATTATATTGAAAGAATCGAGGGCGAAATCGCGGTGATGGAGCTTTCCTCCCACCAGTTGGAATTTTGCACGGCCTCACCGCAGATTGCCGTTTGGACAAACCTGTATGAGGAGCATCTGGATCACTACAACGGCGGCTTTGCGGGCTACGCCGCAGCCAAGGCGCACATCTGCACCTTTCAATCGCCCGAGGATGTTCTGTTTTTCAACGCGCAGCAGTATCCTGCTGCGCTGACGGATATTTCCGCCTGCAAGGCGCAGCGTGTTCCGATTGCCGCCGCCGCGCAGGCACAGTCCGGGTTTTTGCGCACAATGGAAATCAGCAACCCGCGCCTACGCGGCGAGCATAACCGCCAAGATGTCTATTTTGCCGCCGCCGCCGCGCAGCGTCTGGGTGCGACGGAGGAGGGGATTCGCCATGCGGTGGAAGCCTTCCAGGGCAACCCGCACCGGCTGGAACCTATCGGCGATTTTGGCGGCATCCACTGGGTGGATGACTGTATCGCTACGATTCCGCGCGCTGTGCTCTGCTCCATTGATGCCTTGGGCGATGTGGACAGTCTGATTCTTGGCGGCTTAGATCGCGGCTTGGATTATAATGATTTTGTCACAGCGCTGGAGCAGCGCCCGTTGCGCAATCTGATCTGCCTTCCGGATACCGGGCATAGCATTGCCGGGCTGCTGCGCCACACGGATAGTCCAAAGCGGGTTTTTACTGTTGAAAGCTTGGAGGAAGCGGTCGCCCTGGCGTTCCGGTATACCGAAAAGGGCAAAAGCTGCCTGCTTTCCCCCGCTGCCGCAAGCTACAACCGCTACAAGGATTTTGAAGAAAAGGGGCTGCATTTTGCGCGGCTGGTGCGTGCGCAGGGCAATCAGAAATAACGCAGCAGCGAGACCACTTTGCCCAGGATAATCAGTTCCTCGCAGAAGATCGGTTCCATTGTGTCATTTTCCGGCTGCAAACGGTAGCGTCCATTTTCTTTGTAGAAGGTTTTGACCGTGGCTTCCTCCCCGATCAGCGCAACAACGATATCGCTGTTGCGGGCAACGGGGGTTTTTTCGACGAAGATGATGTCCCCGTCATAAATGCCAACGTTGATCATGCTTTCGCCCTGCACACGCAGCGCAAACAGTGCTTTATCGTGCGTGACCCGCCCTGCAAAGGGCAGGTAGCATTCCACTTGCTCCGCAGCCAGAATGGGCATCCCCGCCGCGACGGCGCCAAGCAGCGGCACCTGCGTCACCTGTTTTGCCTGCCCGGCGATTCGGATGGAGCGCTTGTGCATGGCGTCGCGCGTGATGTAGCCCGCTTCCTCCAGGGCATCCAGGTTTGCCTGCACCGAGGAGGTGGAGCGCAGACCGACTTGTTCCCCGATTTCGCGCACCGAAGGCGGCACGCCGCCCTGGGAACGCTCCAGCAGGAATTCATAGATGCGGCGCTGGGTGTTGGAAATGTGGTTTGCCTTCAAAATCCGCCAACTCCTTTCGTGAATGAAACCAGTATAACACAAATGTTCAGGGAAATCAAACATTTGTTTATTTATTTTTCGGGTATCTAGGTTCAGGCGTGTTGACAGCGCCCAGGGCTACGATCCCCAGCGAATTCCAGTACATAAAGCGCCTCCGTCAAAAGGCGCGGTGTGTCGTTGCGCACAACAGTTGTTATTTGAGGGAGGCATTTGTCATGATTCCGAAGATCATCCATTATTGCTGGTTTGGGCAGGGAAAGCAATCCAAGGTCATCCGCCGCTGTATGCGCAGCTGGCACAAGCATTTGCCGGGGTATCGTTTTGTGGAGTGGAACGAATCGAATTTCGACGTGAATTGCAACCCCTTTGTTGCGAAGGCATACGCGGCGAAGCGCTATGCCTTCGTGGCTGATTATGCCCGGTTTTACGCACTGGAACAGTTGGGCGGCATCTATCTGGATACGGATCAATTGTTATTGGGTCCCTTGGACGCATTTTTGGACTGTGATTTTTTTATCGGCTTTGAAAACGGGGAAGTCCTAGGCGCTGGTATTATCGGCAGCTTGCCCGGGAATCCCTTCTGCCGGGAGGTTTTAAGAAGGTACCAGGCAAAGGACGCCTTTCCCGCGCATCCCGCACCGCTGACTTATGAAATTACTGACCTGTTTTTTGCGCATTATGATACCCTGCGGCGGGAAAATTGCCGCCAAAGCGCACAGGGCGTTGCACTTTACTCCAGCGATTATTTTTATCCGCGGGATTATTATTCTCAGGTGCTGACAAAGACGGAGCATACGGTGGCAATCCACGAATACATGGCCAGCTGGATGTCCAAATCGCAGCGCAGGCAAAGGGGGCGCTACGCATTTTTTCACCGGCTATGGCTTTATCCTTGGCGTTTGGTGCGGCGGATTCTTCCTAGCGCAGACAAGCGCTAAGGAGCGGCGCCGGTTCATTTTGGGACGCTGCTTTGATGCGTGAAAACAATGCTGCAAATTTTATCCCACGGGATTTTGAATGCGCCGGGCGTCAAACGCAAAAAAGGAGGTGCTGATGGAGACGGAATACCGCACCGTTGCGCGGGCGGCGGAGAGCGAAATTGTCATAAAAAAATCACGCTTCATCGGGCAGGTCGCCCCGGTGCAAAGCCCTGAGGAAGCCGCCGCCTTTGTGACACAGGTGAAGGCGGCGCACTTTGCCGCGCGGCACAACGTGTGGGCCTATGTCCTGCGCGGCGGGCGGCAGCGCTACTCTGACGACGGCGAGCCGCAGGGGACAGGCGGTCTGCCCACGCTGGAAGCTCTGCTGCGCCGCGGCGTTACAAACGCGGTGATTGTTACCACCCGCTATTTTGGAGGAATTTTGTTGGGTGCGCCCGGTTTGGTTCGCGCCTACGGGCAGGCGGCGGGGCTTGCGCTGGAAGCGGGAGAAATACGCACAGCGGCGCTTTGCCGCGCACTGCTGGTGCGCTGCGGTTATGGCTTTTACAGCAGACTGCAGAGCCTGATTTCTGAAAGCGGCGGCGCAATTTTGGAAACTGATTTTGGCGAAGCAGTTACGCTGACACTGCGTTTTCGGCTGCACGAAGCCGACACCTTTGCCGCAAGGCTGCTGGAGGCCAGCGGCGGGCGTTGCCGCACCGAAATACTGGGCGAGGAATACGCAGAAATGTGAAAACTGCACGCAAAGCCCGCAGTATCTTTTGGATGATTTTCACTATGCCTTCATCACCTTTTGCATGGTCTGCAAGGTTGCCAAAAATTCAAAACGAAGCACAGCGCGAACAAGTCCGCAAAATCAAATCTAAAAAAATTGTCAGATTAAATTCCACAGATGCTCACAGGCAATGGTCGTCACGCCGCCGAAAAAATTTTGATTGCAATCTTCGATTTCGGTGACCAAAAAAGTCACGGCTCCCGCATTTACTTTTTCAAATCATGAGAAAGGGGGTCACCCAAAATGACGCGGTTCAAAAAGGATTCATCCCAACCGGCCAATTTGCGACGACTTTTGATGCTAACGCGCCC
>JAISQZ010000225.1 GCA_031273905.1 Oscillospiraceae bacterium
GCTCCTGCTTGCCCTGGAAGGCATCGACGGAAAGCTTGACGGAATCGAAGATTGCCGCCTTGATATCGTCGTCCGTTGCGCCGAGTTCCTTGGCGAAGCACGGATCAATGAAGGTTTCCATGCACATCAGATCCGCCAAGCCCACCGGGTCAATCCCCATCTCGAAGCCTGCGGCGGCGGATTTTTTGCGCATATTCTTGCCGTAAAGGCGGAACATCCATTTTGCGATATGAATGATCTTGCGCCGGGGTTCCCCCATTGCCGCGTGGACGATGGTAAGAAAATCATCCCAAGTGAGGTTGTAATAACTGATCGGATAGGCGTTGGCGCCGTGGTTACGCTCTGCGGCTCCCACGATTGTCTGCGCCACCTGGCGCACCGTCAGCATCGCCGTGCCGCCCTTGGGGTACATCGTCACACCCATGGGCATCCCCGCCAGCTGTTCAATCAAAATCGTCCAGACCGGCTTGCGCCCCGGCTGTGTGCCAAAAATATAGGGCAGCTCCAGCACGGCAACGCTCATGGAATCGTCCGCAAAGGAAAGCGCACATTCCTCCTGCGCAATCCGGCTGCGGATATAGGGATGCTGGCGGCAAAGCTCCATCTGCGGGAATTCCTTGGCGAAATAGGCGAAATAGGAACCGAGAACCACAGCTTTGGTCACACCCGCCTGTTTCGCAAGAGGAAGCAGACGCGCAAGCGGCGCGATATTATATTTTTCGTAAGCCTCATAAACCGGCGCGGGGAATTCCACGCGTTCATCTACCCCGGCGGCAAAAACAAAGCAGTCGCAGCCCTCAAGCTGCGCTAGCATTTCCTCGTCGCTCATTTCAAGGTAGTTGCCAAGGGTCAGCTCCATTGCCTCTGGGATGGGCGCACCCACCGGAAGAGGGGGCAGCGCAATGGATTTGACGCTGTGCCCGCGTTCCAGGAACAATTCCGCCGCCGCGCTTCCCAATAAGCCCGTTCCGCCGATCAAAAAGACCTTCATTCAAAACAGCTCTCTTTCTTCGAATCTGTAGCCGCTATCAGCATAGCACAGCCGCCGCGAAAAATCAAGCAAATTTTGGAGCGTTTTGCGCACGGCGCTCCGGCACAGCATTTCAGACAAATGTGCGCACACTTAAATAAAGCGGCGGCTCCTGGCGGGTTCATCCCGCTCAGAGCCGCTGCTTTTTCTTTGATACGTCCTGCTTTTTTTGCGTCCTTTGCGTTACACTTCCCGCGCACCGCGCGAAGTCCTGCGAAGCGCTCTATCACCATAGCAGATTTTCACATGGAAAGTCAATGCAAACGCGCCTGTTTTTCTCACAAATTGTGCGCGGAACGGCAGGTGTGGAAGGAATTGTCAGCTTTCTTATGCTTCACTGGAAATTGGGCGCATATAAATGGAAAAGACCGCCAGCGGATAGCGCCGCGCTTTGGGGAAATATTAATACCATCCCGCAATAAAAATCTTGTCTATATTTTTACAGCGGAATCGTATAAGAACCTGCATTCATAGGCTGAAGGGTCGGATTTTGCACACGTTTTTTTCGCAAAGCACGGCAAAACTGACGCAAGGGAGGTGAAGGGATGACAGCATTGGAATGGCTGCGGCAAGGACGCCTGCGCAAAGAGCAGCGGGAGATTGCCCGGCTGCGCAAGGCATGGTGGGAAAGCGCTTCGGAATTCCCCGCCCAGGACGAGGGCGGCAGCTTTGATGTTTTGGGCAGCTATACAGGAACGCCCTTTCCCGCTGCGGAGGATTTAACGCCGGAACAGGATGCGGATGATCTCTAGGGGGAAAGACTGCCCGCCGCGGCGTTTTTTGAACAAAAGAGGAGAACGGAAAAAGCTGCGGGCTACATTTTTCCCGCCGCCCTACCGCACCAGCAGCAGCACCGCCCCAAGCAGCGCGGCACCCAGCAGCGCTGCGCCCAGCAGCATCCCCACGGTGAGCAGACGCGCTTGCGGGATTCTGCTGGGCGGCGGTGCGCTTTGCGCCCGGGCGACCGCCTTGGCGCGGTCGCGCAGCGTGCCCTCGCTGAGCGCGGAGTATTCCGGCTTCACAAAAAAGATGGCGCGTTCAAAATATTCACAGTCGCTTTCCATAATTTCAATCACCCGGTGGTTCACGCCTTTGATCATATGCCGCCCGCCTTTCGGTTTTTTGCTTGCTTTTATTGTTGGCAGGACGAAAAAAGATATGCAGCGCTGCGAAGATTTGTGCAGTGCGCACCTTTTGCACACTATTTTCATCAAATCCTCACAGAATGCTTATGTTTTTGTCATATTCGCTCGCTATACTTGAGACGTACCAAAAGCAACAAATAAATCAAGAAAGGAGTTTTACACCATGGAAGCTTTCATCACGACCATCACCGATTTTTTTGCGGATTTCGACCTCGACAGCATCACCGGTCTCTTCGCGGATTTCGACCTCGCAGCCATTTGGCAGAGCATCGTTGATTTCTTCACCGGTCTCTTCGCCTAAACGGCAAGGCGCACTAATTGCGCAAAACAAAACCCCTGCCATTTTTGAACCGCACCCCAAAAGCCGGACATGGTATCTTGTGCATGTCAGCCGAAAGGGGTGCGGTTGTGTTCATGGCAAGGGCTTTTGTTTTGTGTTTTTATCGTCTGCGCCTAAAACGGCTGCTCCGGCGACTGAAATTCCGGTGCCGTTGCGGATTTTGTCATGGTTACCTGCAAACGCTTCTTTGTGTCACGGATATCCGAAAGGCTACTTGAAAGGATATCCTCCGCCTCGTTGACAATCTCCTCGACCACATTGCGCACGCCTGAGGTGTATTGCAACCCCCATTCCTCCGTGCGGCGGCGCAAATCTTGGCTGTAGCCCTGCGCGTGGGCGGCAAGCTGCTCCGCGCTCTGGCGGCTTTCCGCTTCAATCTTTTCCGCGGCGGCTCGCGCCTGGCGCAGCATCTGTTCCGCGTGCTCCTGCGCGGCGGCGGTAATGCTATGCTCCTGAACAAGCCGCGCCGCCTCGGCTTCGGCCTGGGCGATGATCTGCTCACCCTCCGCGCGCGCTTGCTCCACGCGCTTCTTCGCGTGCAGCACCACCTCCTGCACACGCTCGTTGGTGTGCGCCTCCAATTCGCCGGCGCGCTGCTGCGCCTGCGCCACCGTCGCTTCCGCTTCCGCGCGTGCGCGGGAAAACACCTCGCCGCGCTGGGCAACAACTTCCTTGGCTTTTTCAATCACCGTCGGCAGGGAACTGTGGATGGAATCCAGGATATCCTGCAACAGCGCGGGATCCACAATGCGGAGTCTGCCAAGCTTTTTGCCGGATTCAATTTGCTCCTGCAGTTGCAGCAGCAGCCGGTCCACGTTATCTGTCATTCCTTTGACCTCCCGTTTATTTGAAAATTGCGTCAACCGCGCATACGCGAAAGAATTTCCGGCAACGCCTCCGGCGGCACAAAGCTGCTCACATCTCCGCCAAGGGCGCAGACCTGCTTGACCATGCTTGAGGAAAGATACATGCTCTCGCCGCTCGCGGCAAGGAAAATCGTCTCCACACGGCTGTTAAGCTGGCGGTTTGTGAGCGCCTGCTGGAATTCGTAATCAAAATCGGACATCGCGCGCAAGCCCTTCACGATCGCTGTGGCGCCCACCCTGCGGGCATATTCGGCAATCAAGCCCTCGTCGCAATCGACCGTTACATTGGGCATCCCGCCGCAGCAGCGCCGCAGCAGCTCTATGCGCTCCCCGGCGGAAAAAAGGCAGTCACGCTTCATAACGTTGGAGGCCACAAGCACAATCAGGCGGTCAAACAGCGCCGCCGCACGCGTGATGATATCCATATGCCCCTTGGTGACGGGGTCAAAGCTGCCGGGATAAATGGCAATTTTCATAGCGACTCCTGCTTCTGCGCCGCGCTGCGATAAAGCAGCACCTGCGTCTTGCCGTGGCGGTAGGTTTTTTCCAGCGCCGCCGCTCCTGCCTGCCCCGGCATGGCCTCCCACGCCGGCGCCTCGCAGAGGATCAGCCCGCCGGGTTCCAGGCAATCCGCCGCCAAGGGCAGCGCCGCTTGCAGCAACTGCTGACCATAGGGCGGATCCAAAAAGATCAATCCAAAACACCCGGGTGCGCGGCGCAGGTATTGCAGGGCTTCGCACTGCCGCAGCACGCCGCGCTCTTCCAGCCTTGTTTTTGCAAGATTCTGTTTCAACACGCGCAGCGCCGCCGCTTCCTTTTCCAGGAACAGGCATGAAATGGCGCCGCGGCTGAGCGCTTCAATCCCCAGCTGCCCGCTGCCCGCAAAGATATCCAACGCGCGGCGGCCGGCGATCTCAAATTGGATCGCGCTGAACATCGCTTCCTTCACGCGCTGCGACGTGGGGCGGATCAAATCCTTCCCCGGCAAGGTCGCCAGCGCCGTGCCGCGTGCCGTGCCCGTGATCACCCTCATATTGTTGCTCAGCCCCTTTATTATGTCACGTTTCGTCATGGGTTGTCAAGCTTCGCCGGAAAGTTTTTCTTTATTTTCAGCCCTTTGCCGCAAGCCAGTCCCTGCCCGTATGC
>JAISQZ010000222.1 GCA_031273905.1 Oscillospiraceae bacterium
CGAGTATCTGCGCGGTGGAAACACGCCGCGCCTGTTGGAGAGTACCTGCGCAGAAAAGCTGACAGCGGAGAACCGTCCGCGATTTTCGCCGCCGTCAAAACTTGGGACGAGTATCTGAACTGCTTCAATCTCAATCACGGCGCGGAACTGCTGACGAAAAAGTTGGCATTGCTCTATAAGCCTTTTTCTATTTATGCCGATTACAAACCGTGGCGAGAGGAAACCGCCGAAACGCTGTCACGGGCTACACTTGACGGAGAATCGGCGGTTGAATTGTGGTATCCGGCGGGAAAGCGGACGCTTGAATGTGTTGTAGCGTCCGCGTCGCTACTGCCGATAATCGCGTACTATCTGTATAAAATCGCGGAATGGGGCTATGTTTTTCAAGAGTGTAAAGTCTGCGGCAAGGACTTTCTCGCAAGAAGCCGCCATTACGAGTTATGCGGCGACGATTGCCGCCGCGTTCAAGCCCTCGAAAGCAAGCGTGAATTTGACGAACGCGCCAAAGGCGATAGACTTGAACAGCTCCACGAAAACGCCTACAACTATTGGTATAATCGGATTCGCAAGCTAAAAAAAGGGAAAACCGCCGACCCGGAAAAGGCGGCGGTTGTGAGCGCGGCGTTCAAAGAATATCGACGGGAAGCGGTCAAGCTCAAGACCGCCGTCAAGAGCGGCGAATTGTTGTTCTCCGACTTCGCAACGTGGCTCGCCGAACAGCAGAACGCCGTGGACTCGCTGATGGGCGAGGATTAACCATCACAAAAAAGCACGAAAGTAAAGCCCGAATTTTGGCTTTACTTTCGTGTTGGTTCGCGCTACAATGTTAGTTGTACACAAGTTCCGCGAGTATGATTTCGCGTGCCTGTTCTCTGTCCGCGATTGTGTCTAACCGCGTTTGCGCCGCTTGGTCGATTTCGCGGCATAGCGGGTACAATCGCTCCGTGAGCAAGAGTTGCGAGTATCGCGCGGGGTTGTTTTCCCGCAAGTACGATTTGTGTAACATTCCGTACCGTCCGAGCGGCGGCGCGTCCGGCGGGTCGCTCGAAACGAGGTTCGGGATTAAGTAGTCACCTCGTTGAGTGTAAGTTAGGTTCATAGGCACATCCTTTCTGCGGCGCTAAGCCGCCTGGCGCAAGCTGAAATGTCTGCAAACAGGTCGGTTGCGCGTAATGTAGTAGTATCTCTATTTGAAATACCCTTTACATTGTAAATCTTTAGAACTGTTTGCGATATGAAATCACGCTTTTTTGCTTGCTTTTCATCGAAAAAGCTGTTATTATATATGAGGATTTTACGTGCTCTTTACAAAATCAACACAAAAACAGGGTATCCTAAGTAAAAACGCACGCAAAGGGAGGGCGGCAATGAATGGTCTGCGCTATGAGCATAAATTTTTCATCAGCGCCGCCGGGGAAGCGATGCTGCGCACACGGCTAGAGGCTGTGATCCCGCAGGACTGCCACACAGGTGCGGATGGCGCCTACCGCATCCGGAGCTTGTATTTTGACGATTTTTCGCAAAACGCGCTGATTGAAAAAATTGCGGGAGTGGAAAAGAGGGAAAAATTCCGCATCCGGCTATATAACGACAATACCAGCTTTATCAAGCTGGAATCCAAGCAAAAGCTGGGCAAAATGACCCGCAAGCTTTCCGTGCGGCTGAACGCGCAGGATGCGACAAAGATCGCGGCGGGAGACTTTGATTTCCTGGCGGAAAGTGAGCAGCCATTGCTGCGCCGGTTTTATTTGCAGTCGCGCTTGCGTCTGCTGCGCCCTCGCGTGGTGGTGGAGTATGACCGCATTCCCTTTGTGTTTCGGGATGTCCGTGTCACCTTTGACCGCCATTTGCGCAGCGGCAACTTTTCCACGGATCTTCTTAACCCGGCGCTGCCTCAAATCCCCATTTTCCCAGGAGACCGCACGATATTGGAAGTCAAGTACGACAAGGCTCTGCCGGATGTCCTCCGCCGCCTGCTTAGCGCCGTCAACGCGCAGCCCAGCGCCATCTCAAAATTTCAGCTTTGCTGCGCTTATCAATGATAACGATTTCACATTAAGGAGAACTGTCCCATGCCAATCCAACCGCTCGCCATTTCCGATTTTTTTAAGACAAAAGTACTTGAGCAATTCACCGCCAGCCTGACTGCGGGCGATATGCTCCTCTCGCTGGCGGCATCCTTTGTAATCGGGCTGGTGATCCTGCTGGTCTATCGCCTGACCTTCAAAGGCGTTATTTTTTCGAAGAACTTCGCCTTTTCGCTGGTTCTGCTGGGGATGATCACGGCGCTGGTGATCCGTACCATCTCCTCCAACCTGGCGCTTTCGCTGGGAATGGTGGGTGCGCTTTCCATCGTCCGCTTCCGCACGGCGATCAAGGATCCAACAGATACGGTCTTCATGTTCTGGGCGATTGCCAATGGGATCATCACCGGCGCCGGGCTGTATTTTATCGCCGGGATCGCGACGGTTACCATGGGTGTGCTTTATATCCTGATCGGGTATCTTATGCAAAAGCGCAGCGAACCCTATCTGCTGGTGCTGCGTTATGACGCGGAATATGAAAAGAACATCACCTGGGTGCTGCGCCGACTGCAAAAATACCGCATTAAGTCAAAAACCGTCAGCGGCACGAGCGTGGAGCTTGCTCTGGAAATCACACTGACCGAGAGGGCGAACGAAATCGTCAACCAAGCCAACACGCTGGAGGGCATCCAGCACGTCAGCCTGGTCAGCTATGAAAGCGAATTTGGGCTGTGAAAACGGCGGTCAACGCACGCGTTCAACCCATCAAAACGCTTGCGAGCAAAGCTTTTTCCGCTATTTCGCCAATTTCAAGGTCTGCGCTGGGGCAAAACTACCGTCAGCTCTTCTTGGTTCCCGGAGACGCGGTAGTCCGTCACATTCCCGTCCTTCCACGCAATATCCACGCGGCGGTTGCCGTGGGCTGCAAGCCCTTTGACACTGCCGTGTTTCCATTTTGCCGGCAGGGCGGGCAGCAGGCGCAGGGTATTGCCTTGGGCTTGCAGCAGCATTTCGTTGATCCCGCTTACCGCGCCAAAATTACCGTCGATTTGGAAGGGCGGATGTGCGTCAAAGAGGTTGGGATAGGTGCCACCGCCATGTGCCCCTGCCGGGCGCAGTTGCATTTCCAGCAGCCGCAGGGCACGGTCGCCATCCCAAAGCCGCGCCCAAAAATTGATCTTCCAGGCGAGGGACCAGCCCGTGCCGTCATCGCCACGCAGCTCCAGCGTCCTGCGGCAGGCCTTCGCCAGCTCCGGCGTACTGGCGGGATCAATCAGCCGTGCGGGGTGCAGTGCATAAAGATGGGAGCAGTGCCGGTGATGCGGCTCGCTTTCTTCATATTCCGCATCCCATTCCAGCAATTGCCCTTGGGAACCGATTCGGAAGGGCGTCAGGCGCAGCAGTGCCGTGCGGATCGCCCCGGCAAAAGCATCGTCAATCCCCAAAATGGCAAAGCACTGCGTCAGGCTTTCAAACAAATCCTGGATGACTGCCGCGGACATGGTTGCGTTTTTGGCGATGCAAGCCTTTCTGCCCTCATAGCGGAAGCTGTTTTCCGGTGAGGTGGAGGGCGTGAAGGTCAGCCGCCCTGCTTCGTCCTCCGCCAGGAGGTGCAAAAAGAATTCCGCCGCTTTTTTCATGACGGGATACGCTGTGTTGCGCAGGAAATCCTCGTTAAGGGTATAGCGGTACTGCTCA